>JAGOBQ010000454.1 GCA_017999215.1 Thermoanaerobaculia bacterium | reverse complement strand
AGGCCCCGCCGTCCGGAAGGACGAGCCCGACCCGAACGCGGCGCAGGAGGAGGTCGTCGAGTCGGTCGACCCGTTCCGCGCGCGCGGCGTACCGGATCTCCGCCCAGAGCCACGGAGTCCCCGCGACGGGCTCGAGCTCGCCGTCCCGCGCCCCTGCGACGACCGCCGCCGCCGCCGCGCCGTGCCGGCCCGCGAGGCGTCGCGCCGTCGCGGCCTCGAGGCCGGCCCCCTCCGGCGGAGGCGCGCCGGACGGACGGAAGACGCCGGCGTCGCCCCGAGCGCGGGCGAACGCCGGAATCCGCTTCCTCAGCAGGCGGAGCGTCTCGACGGCGATGAGGCGGAACGTCGTCAGCTTCCCGCCGGTCACGGTGACGAGGCCCTCCTCGTCCCAGAGGACGTGCTCGCGGCTCTCCTCCGAGGGACGCGCCTTCCCCGTCCCGACGACCGGACGGACGCCCGCGAAGCTCGAGACCGCGTCCCGGACGGAGAGCGCGAGAGAGGGAAACGCGCTCCGCGCTCCCTCGAGGAGGTAGTCGACCTCGGGCACGGAAATGGACGGCTCCTCGTCGAGCGACCCGGGGTGGTCGAGGTCGGTCGTCCCGAGGAGCGTGAGGCCCTCCCACGGATAGGCGAAGAGGGGACGCGCGTCGACCGGGTGGCGGAACGTCACGGCCTGCGCCGTCGGGAATCGCCACTGCGGAAAGAGGAGATGGCTCCCCCGCAGGGGACGGATTCGCGGGCGGCCGCCCACCTCGGCGCGGAGGCGGTCGGCCCACGCGCCGGTGGCGTTCACGACGGCCGCGGCGTCGAGCGCGTGCTCCTCGCCAGTGCGGACGTCCCGGAGGAGCGCCCCCGCGACGCGGCCGCCGCGACGCGTGAGCCCCTCGCAACGGACGTAGTTCCGCGCGACCGCCCCCTCCTCTACGGCCTCCCGGAGGACCCGCAGGACGAGCCGCGCGTCGTCCGTCGCGGCGTCGGCGTACGCGAACGCGCCGGAGAGCCCCGGTCCGCCGACGTGGGGCGCGCGGAGGAGGAGCTCGTCGGGCGTCAGCCGGGCGTGCCGCCCCTCGCGCGCGAGGAGGTCGTAGAGCGCGAGGCCCGTCCCGACGAGCGCCGGTCCCGGCTTCTCCCCGTCGCGGAGCGTGAAGAGGAAGCCGACCGGGTCGACGAGGCCGGGGGCCTCGTCGAGCAGCCGGTCCCGTTCTCGCACCGCCTCGCGCGTCAGCCGGAGGTTCCCCTCCGCGAGGTACCGAAGCCCTCCGTGAACGAGCTTGGAGGAGCGGCTCGAGGTGCCCGAGGCGAAGTCCCCCTGCTCGACCAGGACGACCGAGGCTCCGGCGCGCGCGGCCTCGAGCGCGATCCCGGCTCCCGTGATCCCGCCGCCGACGACGAGGAGGTCGGCCGACGCCGGGAGCCGGAGGCGATCCGTCGCGCTCGTCACGGCAGGAGCTTTCCGGGGTTCATCAGCCCCTGCGGGTCGAACGAGAGGAAGACGTCTCCGAGCGCGCGGAGACCGAGCTCCCCCTTCTCGGCCTCGAGCCAGGGGGCGTGGTCGGTCCCGACGCCGTGCTGGTGGGTGATCGTCCCGCCTCCCGCGACGATTGCCTCGGAGGCGGCGGTCTTCAGCGTGCGCCAGCGCGCGAGCGTTACGTCGGGGTCGGGATCGATCCGGAAGAGGTAGGTCGTGTAGAGGCTCGAGCCGTCGAGGTAGACGTGCGAGAGGTGGGTGAAGGCGTGGACGCGCTCTCCCTGGCCGGCGAGAGAGCCGCGCAGCGCCCCCTCGACCGAGGAGAGGAGCGCGGAGACGCGGCTCCAGGGCGCGGCCGTCTCGAGCGTGTCGACCGCCCAGCCCGCCTCCCAGAGCGAGTTCCGCAGGTACGGGGCCCGGAAGCGGTTGCGGTGCCACTCCCGGCCGAACGCCCGGCCGGCCACGACGCCGCCCCTCATGGCGAGCGCCCCGAGGACCTGCCGGCGGGTCTGCCGGACGAGGTTCTCGCCCCCGGAGACGCCGACGAGGAGGAGGCACTTCTCCTCCCGCGCCCCGCGGAAGGAGAGGTAGGTCTCGAGCGCTCGAATCAGGCGCGCGTGCCCCGCGAGGAGGAGCGTCGTCCGCGTCTCCTCCGGCGTCGAGAGGCGGAGCATCGAGAGCGGGAGGCGCATCGCGGCGATCTCCCTCACCGCGGCGACGGCCGACTCGAGGTCGGGGAGGAAGACGCCGTGGACCTCCTCGCGCGCCGGGAGCGGAGAGATGCGGACGGTCGCCTCCGTGATCACGCCGAGCCGCCCCTCGCTCCCGAGGACGAGCTCGCGCAGGTCGGGCCCGGCGGCGGAGGCGGGGAACGCCGGAAGGTCGAGGCGCCCCGACGGCGACTCGACGCGCCCCCCGGCGAAGAGCCTCTCGATCCTCCCGTAGCCGAGCGACTGCTGGCCGCTGGAGCGGGTCGCGATCCAGCCGCCGAGCGTCGAGAGCTCGAACGACTGCGGGAAGTGCCCGAGCGTGAGACCGCGCGCGCGCAGCTCCGCCTCGAGGTCGGGCCCCTTCACGCCCGCGCCGAACGTCGCCAGCCGGCTCGTCTCGTCGAGCGCGAGGAGCCGCGAGAGGCGAGAGAGGTCGACCGAGACGACCGGCTCGTCCGAGGCGACGGGGTTGACGTGTCCCGCCACGCTCGTCCCGCCGCCGTACGGCACGAGGCGGTACCCGGCCCGGCCGGCGCGGGCGAGGAGGTCGGCGACCTGCTCGCCGCTCTCGGGGAAGGCGACGGCGTCCGGGGTGACGCCGACCCTCCCGGACCGGAGCGCGACCCAGTCGGGGAGGCTCTGCCCCCGCGCGTGAAGGAGCCGATCCCACGGGTCGACGGAGAGGCCGTCCCCCGAGGGGAGGCGCGACGGCGGCACGGCGGCGAGCGCTTCCTCCGGCGTCGCGTCGCGCGGCGGAGCGCCGGGCCCGATCCACGCCGCGAGCGCCTCGACCGCCCGCGGAGGGATGGAGGAGGAGACCGTGTCGTCGCCCCAGCCGTTCCAGCGCCTCATCGCTTCCTCCCTCCCGCGAGCCGCGCCTCGATCGGCCGCCAGAGCCCGACGCTCCTCGTCATCACGTCCCGCGCGGCCGCGCCCGCGGCGTCCGGGTCCCCCGCTTCCGCCGCGGCGCGCAGGGCGCCGTAGAACTCCCGCGAGGCGGCGCGCGCCGCCGGGCGCTCGAAGTAGAGGAGGGCCATCCGGGCGAAGAGCTCCCGGAAGCCGTTCAGGATCAGGACGTAGACCGGGTTCCCGGAGGAGGTCGCGAGGAGGCGGTGGAGCCCCCAGTCGTAGCTCGTCCAGGAGTCCGGGTCGGTGCCGAGCGCGTCGGCGGCGCCGAGGTAGGCGGCGACGCGCGCCGGGGCGCGCCGCACCGCTTCCCGCGCGTAGGCCGGCGCCAGCACCTCCCGAACCTCGAGGAGCTGTCGCACGAAGCCCTTCGGCACCTCGCCGTGCTCGGCGAGCGCCGCGAGGACGTTCAGCCCCCCCTCGGACCAGACGTCGTTCACGCGCGTCGGCAGGCCGTGCCGCACGGAGACGAAGCCGTCCCGGTCGAGCTTCTTGAGCGCCTCGCGGAGCGTCGGGCGGGTCACGCCGAGCGCCGCCGCGAGCTCGCGCTCGGGAGGGAGCGACGAGCCCGGGGCGAAGCGCCCGGAGAGGAGCGCCGCCACGAGCTCGCGCTCGGCGTGCGCCCCGGGGCGCCGCGGCGCCGGCGCGACGCCGGAGGCGGCCCGCCGGCGGGCGTTTCCGGGAGAGGGGGGCTTACTGGTAAGAGGTCTGACCACATGGAGATGTTGGGACCGCCCGGCGCGTCCGTCAAGGGCTGCCGAAGCGCGGATGACGCCGGGCGCACAGTCGGGCCGAGAGTCGACGGCCGTCGCGAGCCGGGCTTCGGGAGCCCGGCCTCCGCGCGGCCCTCCCCCGGAGGCCGCGCCGGGGCGCCGCGGCCCGCGGGACCGGACGGCCCCCCCTCCCGCCCGGCCTCCCCGTATGATTCGGAGAGCGCCGCGAACGCCCCGGAAGGAGACGCATGACGCCCCCATCGCCCCTCGTCGACCTCCTGAAGCGCCACGAGACCGCCATCCTCGCGGAGACGTTCGACGGGATG
>JAGOBQ010000043.1 GCA_017999215.1 Thermoanaerobaculia bacterium | reverse complement strand
CGCCGAGCGGGACGCCGTCTTCGCGAAGCTCCCGAAGAACGTGAAGCCCGAGCTGATGCGATTCAAGGGGCTCGGCGAGATGATGCCGGAGCAGCTCAAGGCGACGACGCTCGACCCGCGCCGCCGACGGGCGCTCAAGGTGACCGTCCCCGACGTCCTCGAGGCCGAGAGGACCCTCTCCGACCTCATGGGCAAGGACGCCGGCGCCCGCTACCGGTTCATCACCGAGCGCGCACGCGAAGCGGATAGCCTCGACGTCTGACGGCCCGCGATGACGCCGGCCCGGCCGGGGCCTAGAATCGCGCCGCGGCCCGCATGAAAGCCCTCCTCCAGCGCTTCCGCGCCGAGATCCTCCTCGTCGTCCTGACCGTGGCGGGCTCGCTCCTCGTCTACCTCCCGTTCTGGAACGAGATGGGGACGATCTACCGGGCGTGGGACGGGCCGAACTACCTGACGATCGCGAGGACCGGCTACGACGTCCCGGACGACTACGCGCTGCTCGGCTACGTCTACGTCGAGTCGTACTACCTCGTTCACCTGCCCGGATACCCGGCCCTCATCCGGCTCTTCTCGTTCGTCGGCTGGCAGCGGTCGATGCTCCTCGTCTCGATCCTCTGCGCGGCCGGCGCGGCGATCCTCTTCTACCGGCTCTGTCGCGACGAGTGGAAGCTGCCTCAACCGTTCTGGCTCGCCACCGTCTTCCTCTTCTTTCCGCCCCGGTGGCTCTACTTCCGAAGCACGGGCTCGACCGAGGCGACGTTCCTTCTCTTCACGCTCGCGGCGATCGCCCTCTTCGAGCGAAAGCGCGTCGGGTGGGCGTCCCTCCTCGCGGCGTGCGCGACGATGACGCGCGTTCCCGGGCTCCTCATCCCTGCTGCCTTCGGGCTGATCCTCCTGCAGCGAAAGCAGTGGCGTTCGCTCCCGTGGCTCCTGATCCCGCCCGCTGCGCTCTCGGGCTACTTCCTCTATTGCTGGAGCCGGACGGGGAACTTCTTCCAGTACCTTTCCGGTCACGGCGACAAGGCTGCGGCCTTCCAACCCTTCGGTTTCATGCCGCACCTCTTCAAGCTCGGCCTCTACCACCAGGTCGAGTACTTCATCCTCCTCGCGTTCGTTTACGGGGTCGGAATCTCGCGCATCCGGAAGCACGAGACGATCTTCGTCTACTCGGCGCTCCAGTTCCTCCTGCACATCAACGTCTCGACCGAGGAGTGGCCGCGCTACTGGCTCGTCATGGCACCGTTCGCCCTCGTCGTCGGTTTCCACGACATCTGGGAGAAGCGCGAGACGAAGTGGCTCTTCGCCATCCCGGTCATCATGGGTTTCGTGTACTGCTGGGGGGCGATCCCGCTGAACGGAGTCCTCCCGTTCTACTGGAAGGTCGCCCTCGCGCAGCTCGGGCTCTTCGGCGAGTGGACGCCGCCGTGACGGAAGCCGGAGGAGAGCGGGCCGCGCGGCCCCTCCGGCTCCTCCTCGAGGCGCTCCTTCTCGCCGGGCTCGTCGCGTTCTCCCTCACGGCCGTCCACGCGCACCAGAAGGACGACTCTCCGACGTTCGACGAAGCGGTCCATCTCTTCTCCGGAGCCGAGGGGCTCGAGGACGGCTCCGGCTGGCTGAACCCCGAGCATCCGCCGCTCCTGAAGCTGGCCGGGGCGTGGGCGCTCCGCCCGCTCGGCCTCCGGAGCCCCTGCGGCGGAACGCCCTGCGCCACGTCGCCCATCGGGGCGTACCCGAGGTGGCTCTACGGGAACGCGGCCCCCGCCCACGTCCTCGTCGCGGCGGGGAGGCGCCCCTTCCCGCTGGTCCTCGCGCTCCTCGCCGTCGCGCTTCACCTCGCCGTCCGGCCGCTCGCGGGACCCGCGGCGGGACTCCTGGCCGCCGGGCTCGTCGCCCTCGACCCCACCTTCGTCGCGCACGCCGCCTACGTCCACACCGACGTCGGGGCCGCGCTCGCGTTCCTCGCCGTCGTCGCGCTCGCGGCGCGCGCGGCCTTCGCCGCGACGCTCGACCGCTGGCTCGTTCTCGGCCTCGCCCTCGGTCTCGCTCTCGTCACGAAGTTCTCCACGGCGCTCCTCGTCCCGCTCGTCGCCCTCCTCCCGCTCGCGCCGGCGCTCGCCCGCCTCGGCCGCGGGGAGGCCGCGCCGGCCGCGCGGGGCGCCCCCCGCGATCGCGTCCTCGGCGCGCTCGCGGCCCTCGGCCTCGCGGGTCTGGTCGTCTACGGCGTCTACGCGTTCGCCCTCCGCTCGATGCCGCCGGAGGGCGTCGAGGCCTCCGTCCGCGGGTACCTCTCGGGGCGCCCCGCCCGCCCGGACGAGATCCAACGCTACGCCGCGCTCGCGCGGGCGGTCCCGCCGCTCGGCCATTACCTCGCCGGGGCGAAGGGCGTCGCCCTGCTCAGCGAACGCGGGCGCGGGGCGAACTGGTTCCGCGGCGAGGTCTCGGAGGAGGGGTTCCCCCTCTACTTCCCGGCGGCGTTTCTCCTCAAGTCGACGCCGGCGTTCCTCGCCCTCCTCCTCCTCGCGGTCTCCCTCGGTCTCGCGCGACTCCGGGGCGGCCGCGTCGGCGGCCCCCGCGTCGCGCCGGCGGTCCTCCTCGCCCTCGCGGTCTCGGCCGCGCTCCTCGTCGCCTCCACGCGCTCCGCCTTCAACATCGGCGCGCGTCACCTCCTTCCGATCTGGGCGCTCCTCGTCTTCGCGGGCGCGGTCGTCGTTGGCCGCGGGCTCGCCAATCGGCCCCGGCTTCGCGCCGTGCTCGCGGTCGTCCTCGTCCTGTCGGCCGGCCTTTCCCTTCGCTCTGCCGGCGCCTCTCCGATCGCCTGGTTCAATCTTCTGGCGGGCGGGCCGGAAGGGGGGCGCCGCTGGTTCTCCGACTCGAACGTCGACTGGGGGCAGGACCTCTACCGCCTCCACCTCTTCCTCGCCGAGCGAGGGTGGGAGGAGGAGACGACGATCGTCGCGTTCGGGGGCGTCGCGACGAACTACTACTCCCGGAAGGCCCGGGTCCTCGACCCGTCGGTGCCGGTCCGGCCCGGTCGCTACGCCGTCTCGCACATGATGGAGACCCTCGGCGAGCCGTTCGTCCGGGAGTTCGAAGGGGAGGCCGCGGCGCGGCAGGTCGCCGAGCTCGTCCGCGCGCTGAAGGAGCGAGGGCGAAGGATCGCCCTCGTCGGCGGCTCGATCACCGTCTGGGAGCTGCCGAGCTGACGGCGCCGTCCCGCGCGGGACGGCGTCAGGGCCGCTCGGGCGGCAGCACCCGCAGGACGACGCGCGAGGGGCTCTCCGTCCCGTCGTGGACGCGCATCGTGGCCGGGCGGAAGTCGCTCTCCATCGCGGTGCGGATCGGAACGAACGTCTGCGGGTTCCGGTCGACGAGCGGGAACCAGCTGCTCTGCACCTGCACCATCACGCGGTGCCCGCGCCGGAACGTGTGGAGGACGTCGGGCATCCGGAAGGCGACCGCCTCCACCTTCTCCGGCGTGAACGGCTCGGGCGAGGAGAGGCTCTTCCGGAATCGTCCGCGGAACGGCTCGCCGCGGACGAGCTGCTGGTTGCCGCCGAGCTTCGAGCGGGTCGGCTTCTCGTCCCAGGTGTTGCGCGGCGTCCACTCCCACGCCTCGACGGGAACGTCGTCGGGCCAGACGTCGATGAGCTTCACGACCCAGTCGGCGTCGGTCCCGCTCGTCGAGACGGAGAGGCTCACCTCGATCGGCCCCGCGACGGTGAGGTCGGCGTCGAGCGGCGGCGTCTGCCAGACGGCGACGTCGGGACGGCGCGACGCGAAGCGCTGGTCGGCCGTCATGTAGTCGGCGTCCATCCCGATCTCGACCGACTCGACGTACGGCACCGGCTTCGCCGGGTCGCTCACCCACTCGGCGGCGACCGCGCTCCCGGAAGGCGGCGCGTCGGCGGAGAGGACGCCGCCCGCGCCGAGGCGGAAGGCGGTCGCCTTCGCTTCGCGCGGCGGCCAGGCGTCGAAGGAGCGCCAGGCGTTCCTTCCAGTCTCGAAGACGGTCGCCTCGGGGAGCTTCGGGTCGGGGGCGCCCTTGAGGTGGTGGAGGAAGAACGGCAGCTCGATCTCCTCGCGGTAGCGGACGGAGGTCTTCTGTCCGAACGTCACGCGCCCGTGCGACTCCCCCTCGCTCCTCGCCCAGCCGCCGTGCCACCAGGGGCCGACGACGAGCCGGTTGCTGGCGCCGGGGCTCTGGCGCTCGATCGTGCCGTAGGTCTCGAGCGAGCCGAAGACGTCCTCCGCGTCGTACCAGCCTCCGACCGTCAGCACCGCGGGGCGGATCGCCGCGAGGTGCGGCCGCGTGTTCCGCGCCTGCCAGTAGGAGTCGTAGCTCTCGTGGGCCATCAGGTCGTCCCAGAAGGCGACCCCCTTCATGTGCTTCGAGAGGCCGGAGGCCGAGCCCGCCTCGAGGAAGAAACGGTAGCCGTCCATCGTCCCGTGGTCGAAGCGAGGAGCCCACTTCGTCGTCGGCCCTTCCCGCGGCTGGCCGAAGCGGACGTAGAAGTTGAACGCCGCCGCGAGGAAGAGCGCCCCGTTGTGGTGGAAGTCGTCCCCCGCGAACCAGTCGGCGACGGGAGCCTGCGGGGAGACGGCGACGAGCGCCGGGTGCGCGTCGATCGCGGCCAGGGCCGCGTAGAAGCCGGGGTAGGAGATCCCCCACGTCCCGACCTTCCCGTTGTTGTGCGGGACGTTCTTCACGAGCCAGTCGACGGTGTCGAACGCGTCCGTCGTCTCGTCGACGTCCTTCGGTCCCTTCTTCGGGAGGACGGGGCGAACGTCGACGAACGTCCCCTCCGACATCATCCGGCCCCGGACGTCCTGGTAGGCGAAGACGAACTTCTCCCGTGCCGCGGCCTCCGACGGCCCCAGGGAGGCGGGGTAGGCGTCGACGCCGTAGGGCGCGACGGAGTACGGCGTCCGGTTCAGCAGGATCGGGTAGCGCCTCGCGGGTCCCGCGTCCTTCGGGACGTAGACCGCGGTGAAGAGGCGCGTGCCGTCCCGCATCGGGACGAGGTGCTCGTACTTCGTGTAGCTCTCGCGGACGAACGCGGCGAGGGGCGCCGGGGGCTCGGCGGCCCGTGCGCCGAGAGCGGCGAAGGCGAGGGCTGCGGCCGGGACGAGGACGCGAAGGCGCATGGGCGGACCTCTCTGGGGAGCGCTGGGTCGAACCTTAGCAGCAGGCGGACCGCGTGGGATGATCCTCGGCCGGAGCGATGAGCGCATGCAGAAGACCCTCCCCACCCTCCTCCTTCTCCTCCTCGTCCCGATGACGGGCGCCGCCCAGGCCCCGACCCCCGCCGACGCGAAGGCCTTCGTCGAGAAGGCCGAAGAGCAGCTCCTGAAGGCCTCGATCGCCGCCGAGCGCGCGAACTGGGTCGCCTCGAACTTCATCACCGAGGACACCGAGCGGATCGCCGCGGACGGGAACCAGCGCCGGATGGAGCTCGCGGCCGGCCTCGCGAAGGAGGCGACCCGCTTCGACGGCCTCGCCCTCGACGCCGAAACGGCCCGGAAGCTGAAGCTCCTGAAGCTCTCCCTCGTCCTGGCCGCGCCGTCCGATCCCGCAAAGAGCGAGGCGCTCGCCCGGATCGCCGCCGGGATGGAAGCGGCCTACGGCCGCGGCAAGTGGACGCCGCCCGGCGGCGAGCCGCTCTCCCTCGAGGAGATCTCCCAGCGCCTCGCGACGAGCCGCGACCCGAAGGAGCTCGCCGCGCTCTGGGCCGGCTGGCACGAGGTGGGGGCGGGGCTCCGGAAGGACTACGCCCGCTACGTCGAGCTCGGGAACGCCGGCGCGAAGGAGCTCGGCTTCGCCGACATGGGCGCGATGTGGCGGAGCAAGTACGACATGCCGCCCGACGCCTACGCGAAGGAGCTCGACCGGCTCTGGGAGCAGGTGAAGCCCCTCTACGTCTCGCTCCACGCCTACGTCCGGATGAAGCTCCGCGAGCAGTACGGCAAGGACGTCGTCCCCGAGAAGGGGCCGATCCCGGCGCACCTCCTCGGCAACATGTGGGCGCAGGCCTGGGGGAACCTCTACCCGGTCCTCGCGCCGAAGGACGCCGACCCGGGCTACGACCTGACGAAGATCCTCGTCGAGAAGAAGACCGACGCGCGGCAGATGGTGCGCTACGGGGAGGGCTTCTTCACGTCTCTCGGCTTCGAGACCCTCCCGAAGACGTTCTGGGAGCGCTCGCTCTTCACCCGCCCGCGCGACCGCGAGGTCGTCTGCCACGCGAGCGCCTGGTGCGTCGACTGGGTCGACGACCTGCGGCTGAAGATGTGCATCGAGATCAACGCGGAGGACTTCGCGACCGTTCACCACGAGCTCGGGCACAACGTCTACCAGCGCGCCTACAACCGCCAGCCCGTCCTCTTCCGCGACAGCGCGAACGACGGTTTCCACGAGGCGATCGGCGACGTCATCGCCCTCTCGCTGACGCCGGAGTACCTGAAGAAGGTGGGTCTCCTCGAGACGACGCCGCCTCCCGGCAAGGACGTCGGCTACCTCCTGAACATGGCGCTCGAGAAGATCGCGTTCCTGCCGTTCGGCCTCCTCATCGACAAGTGGCGGTGGCAGGCCTTCTCCGGTGAGGTCCCGGAGGCGAAGTGGAACGAGGCGTGGTGGGACCTCAAGCGGAAGTATCAGGGTGTCGCCCCGCCCGTCGCGCGCTCCGAGGCCGACTTCGACCCGGGCGCGAAGTACCACATCCCGGCGGGCGTCCCCTACTCGCGCTACTTCCTCGCCCACGTCCTCCAGTTCCAGATGCACCGCGCCCTCGCGAAGACGGCCGGCTGCACCGATCCGATCCACACCTGCTCGATCTACGGGAACAAGGAAGCCGGGGCGAAGCTCATCAAGATGCTCGAGATGGGGCAGAGCCAGCCGTGGCCCGACGCGCTCGAGGCCCTCACCGGCCAGCGCGAGATGGACGCGACGGCCGTCCTCGACTACTTCGCGCCGCTCCAGAAGTGGCTCGACGAGCAGACGAAGGGGCAGCCGAAGGGCTGGTAGCCGGATGACGCCGAGGCTCCCGCCCCCGACGTTCGAGTACCTCAACGGCGAGGTCCTCGAGCAGGCGCCCGGGAGGGTCCGCTGCCTCTTCCGCCCGACGGAGGAGATGACGAACCCCTGGGGCGCCGTCCAGGGCGGGATCCTCGCCGCCTTCTTCGACGACACGATGGGACCCGCGGTCGTCTCGATCGCGAACGGCCGCGGGTTCACCACTGTCTCGCTCAACGTGACCTACCTGCGGGCCGCGAAGCCCGGCGAGGCCGTCGTCTGCGAGGCGACGGTCGTGAAGCACGGCCGCACGCAGGCCTACGCCGAGGCGACCCTCACCCGCGAGTCCGACGGCGAGCTCCTCGCGAGGGCGAGCTCGGTCAACCTCTTCCTCGAGCCGCCGAAGAAGGGGTAGCCCCGGGGCAGCGGAGCCGGAAGCCGGTGGCTAGGAGCCGGAGGCCAGGAGCCAGGAGAACCCTTCCTTGACGTCTCGTCGCTCCGGCCGGGGGCCGCGGGCGGGGCGGGACGTCCCGCTCGCCTCCGGCTGCGCGCGGCCGACCCGCTTCCGACTTCGCTCCGGTCGGACGGGGCGCCCGCGCAAGCTCGCTACGCTCGAATCGGTGCGCGGGCTTCACCCCGTCCGATCCTCGCGAATTCGAGCGGGTCCCCGGCCGTGCTCGAGTCGGCTCGCGAGACGCCCCGCCCCGCCCGCGGCCGTGGTGAAGCAACTGCTCGTTTCCCGAGAGAGCGCAGCGATAGCCAGAGGCGTGAAGCCGACAATCATGACGGTTCACCCAGCTTCGCGAGACGCTCACGAGTGCATGGTCGAGCTTCCCGCCGTCTTCGAAGGCGTCGACCACCCCGCTCGTCATCAGCCTCAGTTTGGGTATCGGCGGCGCGAGCCTCGCGATGACGCAGAGCGAGCCGTGGGACACCCCTCCCGCCCGCGACTCGTGCGGAACGGCGAAGTGGACGCGTCGGTCGTCCCTTTCGTCTCTCGTCTTCCGTCTCTCGTCTCTCGCCCGCGCGCGACACCGTCCCCGAAGAGAAGAGGGCCGGCCCTTTCGGACCGGCCCTCGGTGATGGTTGCTCGGCCGCCATCGGCGGCATCGCTCGGTCAGACCCCGGCGAACTGGACGCCCTCGAAGACGAGGGTGGGGGTCTTCATGGAGGAGTAGGGGTAGGGGTCGTTGCCGACGGCGGCGAGCTTCTTCCAGAGGTCGAGGTGGTTGCCGGAGATGTTCATCTCGCCGACCGGCTCGGCGATCTTCCCGCCGCGGACGCGGAAGCCCTGGACGCCGAGGGAGAAGTCGCCCGTGAGGCCGTTCGAGTTGCCGCCGAGGAAGCCGGTGACGAGGATCCCTTCCTTCATCGCGGCGAGGAGCGCGGCCTGGTCCTTGTCTCCGAGCGTCCAGACGATGTTGGACGGGCCGCCGGTGGTGGGCGCCATCTGGAGCTTCTTCCCGTAGTAGGTGTCGATGAAGTACGACTTGAGGACGCCCGCCTCGACGATCGGCATCCGCCTCGCGGCGATCCCCTCGCCGTCGAAGAGGCGCGAGCCGAAGCCCTTCGGGACGAGCGGGTCGTCGACGAGCGTGAGCGCGGGGCTCGCGATCGCCTGGCCGAGCTTCCCCTCGAGGAAGGAACGCTTCTGCTGGAGCGCGCCTCCCGAGAGCGGGCCGAGGAGGTAGGCCGGGAGCCGTCCCGCGGCGCGGTTCTCGACGGCCATCGTCAGCACGGCCGACTCGCCCTTCTTCGCGCCGAGGCGCGAGAGGGCCCTCTCGGCCGCGCCGCGGCCGATCTCGGCCGCCTTCGGCATCTCGCCCACGAAGCGGGCGCCGCCGAAAGCGTAGTCCTCGGGCTTGCGGCCGTCGGGGTCCTTGACGCTCACCTCGGCCGAGACCCAGAACTGCGTGTCGCGGCGCGAGCCGGAGAAGCCGTTCGAGGAGACGCGCCAGCTCTCGGAGAGCGTGTCGCTGAAGCCGGTCGTCACGGAGAGGATCGACGCGGCCCCCTTGACGGCGCGGGCCGCGGCCTCGATCTCCTTCGCGACGGAGCGCCGCATCTCGGGCGTGACGGTCGCGTACTTCGGGTCCTCGAGGAGGAGGTCCACCTTCGCCTGCCCCTCGTAGAGCTTCGGGTCGGGGAGCGTCCGGAACGGGTCCTTCGCGAGGGCGCGGGTCAGGGTGACCGAGTCGCCGATGAACGTCTCGAGCGCCTCCGGGCGGAGGTCGCTCGTCGAGACGTTCGAGTAGCGGCCGTCGACGTAGAGCGTGAGGCCGAGGCCGCGGGTCGTCGCCTCGTGGACCTTCTCGAGGCTCCCGTCGCGCCACTTCACCTCGACCTCGCGGACGCGGTAGGTGCGGGCGGAGGCTTCCTGCGCCCCCTTGCCGAGGGCGCTCTTCACGGCGGCGTGTGCGGCGGCGAGCATGTCCTGCTGTGCCATCTCTCTCACCTCACGCCTGCTTCCCGCGTCCGCCGACGGTGATCGACGCGACGCGCACGGTGGGGATCCCCTGGGAGACCGGGACCGACTGGCCGTCCTTGCCGCACGTCCACCCCCCCTCGTCGATGACGAGGTCGTCGGCGACCATGTCGATCTTCTCCAGGACCTTCGGGCCGTTCCCGATGATGTTCACGTCCTTGATCGGGGTCGTCAGCTTGCCGTCCTCGATGAGGTAGCCGTTCTTGACGTAGAACGTGAAGTCGCCGGCGCCGATCTGCACCTGCCCGTTCGTGAAGTTCGTGCAGTAGATCCCCTTCTTCACGGAGGCGACGATCTCGTCCTTCTTGTGAGGGCCGGGGAGCATGTAGGTGGCGCGCATCCGGGGGACGGGCGCGTAGGCGTAGCTCTCGCGCCGGCCGTTGCCGGTCGGCTTCACCTTGTAGTGCTTCGCCGAGATGGAGTCGTGGAGGTAGGTCGTCAGGATGCCGTTCTCGACGAGCATCGTCTTGCCGACGGGGTTCCCCTCGTCGTCGACGTTGATCGCGCCGCGGGCGCCCGCGATCGTTCCCTCGTCGACGATGTTCACGAACTTGTTCGCCACGGGCTTGCCGATCCGGTCGGCGAAAATCGAGATCCCCTTCCGGTTGAAGTCGGCCTCCATGCCGTGGCCGATCGCCTCGTGAAGGAGGATCCCCGACGCGCCCGCGCCCAGGACGACCGGCATCTCGCCGGCGGGGGGCTGGACCGCCTCGAAGAGGACGACGGTGCGGGAGACGGCCTCCTTGACGATCCGCTCGAGGCGGTCGGGGGAGTAGTAGCCGATGTCGGCCCGCCCGGCGACGTTGTAGCCGTTCGTCTCCTTCTTGCCGTCCTGCTCGGCGACGCAGGAGAGGCCGAGGCGCGTCATCGGCTGGAGGTCCTCGACGACTCGGCCGTTCGAGTCGGCGATCAGGATCGCGCCCGCCTCGTCGCCGAAGAAGACGTTGACCTTCGTGATCCGCTTGTCGGCGGCGAAGACCTTCTCGTTCAGGCCGGAGAGGAGCGGCAGCTTCTGCTGCGGCCGGACGTCCTCCCAGCGGGTCTTCACGGGATAACGCGAGGGAAGAGAGGAGTCGGCCTTCAGCCCCTTCGGCCCGGGTTTCGCCGGGCCGTCGGCGATCGCGGCCGCGGTCTTTGCGGCCTGAACGAGCGCTTCGGGGGTGAGGTCTTCGGTGTAGGCGTAGCCCGTCTGGTCGCCCTTGACGGCCCGCACGCCGACGCCGAGCTCGACGCTCGCGTAGGCGCGGTTCACCTCGCCGTCCTCCAGCGCGAGGCTGTTGCCGACGCGGTGCTGGAAGAAGAGGTCGGCGTAGTCGGCCCCGCGCGAGAGCGCGGCCGAGAGGCCGTCGCGAAGCATCTTCTCCGTGACTCCGAAGCGGGCGAAGTAGCCGATCCCCTCCGTCGGGCCGGTCGCGGCCGCGGCGGAAGAGAGGCGGAAGAGGGCGTCGGGCAGGGCGGTGGCGGCTACGGTCGCCGCGCCCAGTCCGATGAGCTTTCGTCTCGACATGCCGGGATTCTCGGGCATGGGGCAAGTCCTCCTCGAAAAGTGTGACGTCAAGTCACAGTTCGGATGTCACGTCGGAGCATCGCGCATCACGGCTACGACCGGTGCACGCGAAGGTTTCAATCCGGACCTGTAGTGGGTTACTTTGAGATCCGTTCCACATTCGCACCTGCCCGTGGTAGCGTCCGTCTGGTCTCCCGTAGAGTCTAGCGATCCTCCCTTCAATAGCTGACCTGGCCCCGGCTGTCCGGCGAGCCCGCCGGGGTCTCCTTCGCGTGCCCGGCCCTGCCCCCGATTCGAAGAGTCGTGTCGACTTCGTGAGGTCAAGAAGATGACGTATCGCACCGCCCTCAGGCTCGTTCTCGCTGCCGTTCTCGGGACCTCGACGCTCCTCGCGGCGGAAACGACCTACCTTCCGGGCGCGGCCGAGCTCGCCGGCCTCCAGGGAGCGCGCTTTTCCTCGACCCTCGAGCTGACGAACCCGGGCGACGCGGCGGCGACGGCGACGATCGGGCTCGTCCCGATGGCCGGGAAGACGCCCCCGGTTCCGGTGGTGCGGACGCTCGCGGCGGGCGAGAGCGTGCGGATCGAAGCCGCGCTGAAGACCCTCTTCGGCCTCGCCGACGACGGCGCGGGCACGATCACGGTCTCCTCGGACGCCGCGCTTCTCGCCAGCCTCACGACCCGAAACGTTGCCGCGGCGGAGGGGCCGTACGGCCTCGGCCTCTTCGCCGTGCCGGAATCGGAGCTGCTCGGCGCCGGGGAGACGGGACACTCGATCTGGGTGAGCCACTCGGCCGACCCGAAGACCGGCTACCGGACGAACCTCTCTGTGACCCTCGTCGACCCGGGGACGATCGTCGTCGTCCGGGTCTTCGACGCCGACGGGACTCCGGCGGGCGAGAAGACCCTCTCGGTCCAGACGCCCCAGGTCTGGCAGCAGCCGGTGACGGCGATCGCCGGAGAGTCGTCGCTCCCGGTCGGCCGCGCGGAATTCGAGGTGAAGGCCGGCCGCGCGACGGCCTACGCCGTCGTCAACGACAACGTCACCTCCGACGCGATCGCGCTCCAGAGCGAGCGGATCCTGCCGGGCGCGACCGAGCGCCTCGTCTCGGGTGCCGCCCTTTCCCCGGGACACCTCGGCGCCTACTGGGTAACGGACCTGCGCGTCTACAACCCGGGCACGGAGCCCGTCGTCGCGACGATCCGGTCGCTCGGCGCGCCGACGGAAGCGAGCGCGGTCGTCCCGGTCCCGGCGTACGGCGTCGTCGAGGTGCCGAGGGTCCTCGCGTTCCTCGGCTTCCCGGAGCGGACGGCGAGCGCCCTTCGCATCTCCGCGGACACGCCCCTCCTCGTGGCGGCGCGGACGAACAACGTCGACCCGGCCGGCGTCCGGAAGGGGACGTTCTCGGCGCAGCAGTTCGTCTCGGTCTGGCCGACGGGGCTCCTCGCCGCGGGCGCGACCGGATTCTTCACGGGCATCGACCAGACGCTGAACGTCCCCGGCACCCGAGCGAACCTCGCGCTCGTCGGCGGCCCCGAGGGCGCGGCGGGCGCTCTCGTCCTCCGGGACGAGCGCGGCGCCGAGCAGGGGCGGGCCCCCTTCCGGCGTGCCCCCGGCGAGTGGGGCCAGCTCGGCGTCGCCGACTGGTTCGCCTCGTCGCTCGCGGGCGGCGCCTCGCGAGACGGGCTCTCCCTGGCCACGGTCCCGCCGAACTCGCGTATCGACGTGACGGTGGAGCAGGGCGCGCTCGACGCCTACGTGAGCCAGATCGACAACGGCTCGGGCGACGCCGTGACACGCCCGTTCGGCCTTCCCTTGGGAGGCGACTGCTCGAAGGTCGCGATCGTCGCGTTCGAGGCGACGCCGCTGCCGGTGAAGCCGGGCGTCGAGACGACGCTCTCCTGGACCATCGCGCTCGATCCGCCGACCGCGGAGCTGACGTCGCAGTCGATCCGCTTCGACGGGGGCGCCGAAATCGAGCTCGACAAGAGCGCCCGGTCGTACGCGACCTCCTTCCCGGAGGCCGGCGCTCGAACCGCGACCCTCAAGGTCCGAAAGGGAAGCTGCGTGAAGACGCGAACCCTTTCGATCGCGGTCTGCGGCGAGCTCTCCCTCGAGCCCGCGACGCTCTTCGAGGCGACGGTCGGCGAGCCCTACGCGGGAGTTTCCTTCACGGCTCCGGCCGGTCGGCCGCCGCTCGCCTTCCGCGTCTCGGAAGGCGCTCTTCCCGCCGGCCTCACCCTCTCCCCGTCAGGCCTCCTCGAAGGGACGCCGACGGAGGCCGGCGCGGCCTCGTTCACCATCGCCGTCACCGATGCGAACGGCTGCACCGGGGAGCATGCCTACAGGATGGAGGTCGGCTGTCCGCCGATGTCCGTCGCCCCGGCGGTTCTACCGAACGGCACGGTCGGAACCCCCTACCCGACGGTCGCCCTGAACGTTTCCGGGGACTCCGGCTCAGGCACGTTCGAGGGGCGCAGCCTCCCGCCGGGTCTCGCCGTTACGAGCAACGGCCGCATCGAGGGGACGCCGACCGAGGCGGGCCGCTTCGACGCAGAGATCGTGTATCGCGACGCGAACGGCTGCGACGTTACGGTGATGCGCACGATTGTGGTCTGTAACCCCATCGCCGTCGAGGCGGCCCTCCCCGCGGCGACGGCGGGCGTGGCGATCGCGCCGACGCCGTTCACCGTGTCCGGCGCGGTCGGCGCGACGACCCTCGCGGTGACTGCGGGCGCTCTCCCGGCCGGTCTCTCGTTCGACGGCGCGACGGGCATTCTCTCGGGGACGCCGACCGTCGTCGGGACGTTCCCCTTCACGGTTACCGCGACCGACTCTCTCGGCTGCACCGGAAGCCTCGCGACGTCGCTCACCGTGAGCTGTCCGACGATCACGGTCAGCCCGGCGAGCCTCGCGAACGGGACGGCGGGCGTGGCCTACGGACCGGTGACGCTGACGCAGGCGGGCGGCGTCGGGACCATGACGTACGCCGTGACGACCGGGGCGCTGCCGGCGGGGCTGACGCTGACGAGCGCCGGGGTCCTTTCGGGGGCGCCGACCGTTACGGGGACGTTCAGCTTTACCGTGACGGCGACGGACGCGAACTCGTGCACGGGGACGCAGTCCTACACCCTCGTCGTGGAGTGCCCGACGATCACGGTGAGCCCGGCGAGCCTGACGAGCGGGACGGCGGGTGTGGCGTACGGGCCGGTGACGCTGACGCAGGCGGGCGGAGTCGGGACGGTGACGTACGCGGTCACGGCCGGGGCGCTGCCGACGGGGATCACCCTGGCCACGGCGGGCGTCCTCTCGGGGACGCCGACGGTGACGGGGACGTTCAACTTCACGGTGACGGCGACGGACGCGAACGGCTGCACGGGGACGCGGGCCTACACGCTGGTCGTGGAGTGCCCGGTGATCA
>JAGOBQ010000453.1 GCA_017999215.1 Thermoanaerobaculia bacterium | reverse complement strand
CTTCAACCTCTTCGCCGTCTCGGTCTTCTGGGGCTTCCTCGCCGACCTCTTCCGCGCCGAGCAGGGGAAGCGCCTCTTCGGCTTCATCGCCGTCGGCGGGACGCTCGGCGCCGTCGCCGGCGCCGCGCTCACGGCCGCCCTCGCCGCGCCGGTCGGCCCGACGAACCTGATCCTCCTCGCGGCCGCCCTCCTCGAAGGGGCGGTCTTCTGCGTCCGCGGGCTCGTCCGCCACTTCCACGTCGACGACTCCACGCGCGCCGTCGCGCCGGGAGCCGAGCCGGAGGGGGTCCCGCCGGGGAGCGGCGCCCTCTCGGGCCTCGCGACCGTCTCGCGCTCGACGTACCTCCTCGCCATCTCCCTCTTCCTCCTCTTCTTCACCGTCAGCTCGACGTTCCTCTACTTCGAGCAGGCGCGGATCGTGAAAGCGACGTTCACCGACTCCGCCGCGCGGACCGCCTGGTTCGCCCGGATCGACCTCTGGGTGAACCTCCTCTCGGCGTTCACGCAGCTCTTCCTGGCCGGCCGCGTCGTCCGCCTGCTCGGCGTCGGCGGGACGCTCGTCGCCCTGCCGGTCCTCACGCTCGCCGGCTTCGCGGCGCTCGCCGTCTCCCCGACGGCGGGGATCCTCGCCCTCGTCATGGTGACGCGGCGCGCCGGCAACTTCGCCCTCTTCCGTCCGGCGCGCGAGGTCCTCTTCACCGTCCTCCCGCGCGAGGAGAAGTACGCCGCGAAGAGCTTCGTCGACACGTTCGTCTACCGCTTCGGCGACGTCGTCGGCGCGTTCGCCGACAAGGGGCTCCGCGCGCTCGGCGCCGTCGGCGCGACGCTCGCGGGGCTCTTCCTCCCGGTCGCGATCCTCTGGGCGCTCCTCTCGGCGTGGCTCGGGCGGCGGCAGGGGAAGCTCGCCGCCGCGCGGGAGGGCGGCGGGACGCCGGCGGATATCATCGCCGCCTGATGGACTGGCTCCTGAAGACCGAACCGTCGACCTATTCGTTCGAGGACCTCGTCCGGGAGAAGACGACCACCTGGGACGGCGTCACGAACGCGCAGGCGCGCCTCCACCTCCGCTCGATGAAGAAGGGGGACCGGCTCGTCGTCTACCACACGGGCGACGTGAAGGCCGCCGTCGGCCGGGCCACCGTAGGCGCGGCGCCGCGCCCCGACCCGGCCGACCCGAAGGGAACGGTCGTCGACGTGAAGGCCGGCCGGGCCCTGAAGAAGCCCGTGACGCTCGCGGAGATGAAGGCGGCGAAGGTCTTCGCCGGCTCGCCGCTCCTGACGATCGGGCGGCTCTCCGTCGTCCCGCTGACGGCCGAGCAGTACGCGTTCGTCGTCGGGGAGTGAGGCCCGCGTGAGGCTCGCGCGAGGCTCCCGGGACTCGCTCGGCGTGCCGGCCCGTCGCTGACGCCAATGCTTCTCTCCCGCGCCGCAGAGACGGCCCTGAAGGCTCTCCCCCACCTCGACCCGCGCGGCCCCGAGGCGCCGGGGCGCGAGGCGCGCGACCTCGCTCTCGCCTGCGGCGAGCCGGCGCCGTGGCTCGGGAAGGTCCTCCAGAAGCTCGCCCGCGCGGGGGTCCTTCGCTCGAAGCGGGGCCGGACGGGCGGCTTCGTCCTCGGGCGGCCCGCGGCGGAGATCACGCTCGCCGACGTCGTCCTCGCGATCGAAGGAGCCGACGACCTCGAGCGCCTCCTCGACGTCCCGGCCGGCCCCGCCGGACCGGCCCTCCTCCCCGCCCGCGACGCCCTCCTCTCCGCGCTGCGCGGGACGACGCTCGAGAGCCTCGTCCCGCCCGGAGCTCCCCGATGAAGGAGCGCCGCGGCGTCCCACCGCGCGCGACGACCTCGATCTCCGTCCCGCTCCAGCTCTTTCCGCGCCTGCCGCACGCGCCGCCGCCATTCCCGCTCCTCCTCGGCCTCCACGGCTACGGGATGCACGCCGCGACGCTCTTCCCGCTCCTCGCCCGGATGGCGCCGGACGGCTGGGGCGTCGTCGCCGTCGAGGGGCCGCAGTCGGCCTTCCTCCCGGGCGAGGCGCTGGGACCTTCCGGCGCGCGCGGCTTCCACTGGGGCGTCAGCCCGCGCCACGAGGACAACCAGGCCGTCCACCGCGCCGCCGTCTCCGAGGCGATTGCCTGGAGCATCGCGCGCGGCGCCGACCCCGCGCGGGTCTCCCTCCTCGGCTTCAGCCAGCCCTGCTCGTTCGACTACCGCCTCGCGCTCGCCCCGCCGCACGGACGCCCGTTCCGTGCCGTCGTCGCGCTCTGCGGGGGCCTGCCGGGCGAGTGGACGGAGCCCGGCCCCGGCACCGACGCCTCCTCCGCGACGCACGCCCTCCACGTCTCGACGGACGCCGACGAGTACTACCCCCTCGAGCGCGTCGCGCCGTTCGAGGCCCTTCTCGCCTCCCGCTTCGCGAACTCCCGGCACGAGGTCCATCACGGCGCCCACCGAATCCCGTCGACGGCGATCCCGGTCGTCCGGGCGTTCCTCGAAGCGCACGGCTGAGCCCGTCCGCTCCGCGTCGTCGTAACCTCCGCGTCGATGGACGACCTCCGACAGTTCCTGGCCGCCCTGAGAGCCGAAGGGGACCTCCTCGAGATCGAGGCCGAGGCCGACCCCAGGCTCGAGATCCCCGAGATCCACCGGCGCGTCATCGCGCAGGGAGGGCCGGCGCTTCTGTTCCGGCGTCCGAAGCGCTCCTCCTTCCCCGTCGTCACGAACCTCTTCGGAACGGCGAAGCGGATCAACCTGGCGTTCGGGAAGAGGCCGCTCGACTTCGTGAAGACCGCCGTCCGCGCCTCGCACGAGCTCCTCCCGCCGACGGCCGGGAAGCTCTGGGGCTTCCGCTCGTTCTTCCGCGAGGCGCTCAGGGTGGGGACGAGGGAGGTCTCCGCCGCTCCCGTGACCGAGGTCGTCGAGACGGAGCCCGACCTGACCCGCCTGCCGGCGCTGACGCAGTGGCCCGAGGACGGCGGTCCGTTCCTGACGCTCCCGCTCGTCTACACCGAGCACCCCGAGAAGCGGGAGCACAACCTCGGGATGTACCGCATCCAGATCCACGAGGCGAGGCAGACCGGGATCCACTGGCAGATCGGAAAAGGGGGCGGCTTCCACCACCACGTCGCCGAGGCGAAGGGCGAGGCGCTCCCGGTGACGGTCTTCCTCGGCGGGCCACCCGCGCTCATCATCGCGGCCATCGCGCCGCTCCCGGAGGGGCTCCCCGAGCTCCTCCTCGCCTCCCTCCTCCTCGGCAAGAAGCTCCCGCTCGCGCGCGTGCCTGGGCACCCGCACCGCCTCGTCGCCGATGCCGAATTCGCCATCACCGGGAAGGTCCCGCCGGGGGTGCGCCGCCACGAGGGGCCCTTCGGCGACCACTACGGCTACTACTCGCTCGCGCACGACTACCCGGTCCTCGACGTAGAGCGGGTCTACCGGCGGCGCGACGCGATCTTCCCCGCGACCGTCGTCGGGAAACCCGTGCAGGAGGACTTCCTGATCGGCGACTTCCTCCAGGAGCTCCTCTCTCCCCTCTTCCCCGTCGTCATGCCGAGCGTCGTCTCCCTGAAGACCTACGGCGACACCGGCTTCCACTCCCTCGCTGCGGCCGTTGTGAAGGACCGCTACGGCCGGGAGGCGATCTCGACCGCGTTCCGGATCCTCGGCGAGGGGCAGCTCGCGCTGACGAAGTTCCTCCTTCTCACCGACCAGCGCGTGGACCTCGACGACTTCCGCGCGCTCCTCGAGACGGTCCTCTCCCGCTGCCGCTTCGAGACCGACCTCTTCGTCGTCTCGAACGTCGCGATGGACACGCTCGACTACACCGGCCCGAAAGTGAACGAGGGGTCGAAGGGGGTCCTCGCGGGGCTCGGCGAGCCGATCCGCGACCTGCCGCGCGCGTTCGAGGGGACGCTTCCCGCGGGCGCTGGCGCCGCGGCCGTCTTCTGCGGCGGCGCGCTCTGCGTCTCGGGGCCATCGTGGAGAGAGGATCGCGACTACGCCGCGCGCCTCGCGGGCGACCCGGCCGTCGCCGCCTGGCCGCTCGTTGCCCTCGTGGACGACGCGGAGACCGCGGCGAGAGACGCGCGCTCGTTCCTCTGGCACGTCTTCACCCGGTTCGAGCCGGGGGCCGACGTCCACGCCGCGAGGACCGAGGTCGTGCGGAACCAGGT
>JAGOBQ010000452.1 GCA_017999215.1 Thermoanaerobaculia bacterium | reverse complement strand
GGGGGGGCGCGGGGCGGGGGAGCTGGGGGGGCGAGGCGCCACCGGCCATGTAGCCGGAACCGGTCGGGCCGCGCGTTGCGGCTAGGGGACGGCAGACCTGGCGCTGGAACGGAGTGAGAGACATCGTCTGAGCTCCGCGGCCTTCTGGAACGTAGCTCGATCGCCGCTTCTCTGTATGCGCTCGAGGACGCGGTCGCGCTGGAGATCGTCCTGCGGGTAGTAGTCCGGCCGGAGATACCAGAGACAGCTCGACCGGCACTCGTCGACGAGCCGGTCGATCTCCTCCTCGATCCTCGGGCCACGCTCTTCCTTCATGGGTCGATCCGGTCGGCATTCTAGCGTCCGACCCGTGAAGAGCCGCTCCGGATGCCGTCGTCAGGAGATCCCGAGCAGCTGCGCGACCTGATCGGGCGGGGCCAGGTACGCGCCCGCCTGTCTCTTCACGATCTTCCCGGTCGGAGTCGTGACGAGGAAGTGCGGCACGCCGCTGATCCGGGCGGCCCGCGCCCACCTCCGGTCGGAGTCGATCCGCGCGGGTCGGCCCAGCGCCTTCGTCATGTCGAGGCAGGCCCGCACGTCGTCCATCCCGACGACGAAGACGGTCTCGTATCCCATCGGGGCGACGTGGTCGGCGAGGGCGACGTCGCCCGGCAGGGAGGAACGGCAGGGGCCGCACCAGGGAGCGACGTAGACGACGAGGCAGCCCTTCGAGCCGCGGCAGAAGACCGGCGCGGCGTCCGGGCCGTCGGAGACGCCCTCGGCGGACGCAGAGGTGAGGGGAACGTCGGGCAGGTAGCTCGGCCTCCGGAACCAGAGGAGCGCGGCGAGGACGCCGAGAACGAGGAAGGCGATCCTCCAGGGCGAACGGCCGGAGGAGGAAGGGCCGCGCGGATCGATGCGGGGAGGAGCCTGTCCCGGCGGGGGCTCGACGGTTCCCATGCGCGAGGATCGTAGCGCGAGGCGCGACGCGGCGGCGCGAAGGGAGCGCCTATCGAGACGGCTCGGTCCGCGTCCCCGCGAGAACGGACTCGACCTCGTCGGCGACGAGCGCGGCGAGCCCGGGGAACTCGTTGTGGCCCGTCCCCTCGACCTCCACCCAGCGGGCGTCGGGCCGGGCGGCGGCGAGCCGCCGCCCCATCGCGGCCGGCACGACGTCGTCCCTCGAGCCGTGGAGGAGGACGAGCGGCGCCGCGACGCGGCCGACCTTCGACAGCGAGTCGAACCGGTCCCGGACGACGAGCGTCGCGAGCGGCCCGGCGACGATCCGTCCCATGTCGACGAGCGACGTGTAGGCGGAGACGAGGACGACGGCCGCCACGCCGTGGCGCGTCGCGAGCTCCACGGCGACGCCCGAGCCGAGCGAGCGGCCGACGAGGACGACCCGCGAGGGCGGGACGCCGAGCCGGCCCAGCTCCGCGAGCGCCGCCTCGCCGTCGGCGTAGAGCCCCTCCTCGGACGGCGAGCCGCGAAGACCGCCGTAACCGCGGTACTCGGCGAGGAGGACGCCGAGGCCCCGGGAGTTCAGCTCGCCGGCGAGCGGAAGGTTGTGCGCCGCCGCCTCGGCGTTCCCGTGGAAGTAGAGGAGGACCGGGGCGCCGGGCGACGGCGCCGGAAAGAACGCGCCCGCGAGCCGGACGCCGTCCTGCGTCTCGTACCGCACGACGCTCCACGCCTCGCCCGCACGCGGCGCCGGGAACGGCGCCTGAGCGGCGGGGAAGATCATCGAGCGGACGAGCGAGGTCAGCATCACGGCGGCGAGCGCGCCGGAAGCGAGTATGGCGGCTCCGCAGCCGAGGCGGGAGAGGAGCGGGCGGCGGAGCACGCGGGGAGTGTAGGGCGCACCGTTCCGGCGGGTGGCCACCGGGTCGTCGTCGGCGGCCTCGACGCGAGCGCTCCCGAGGGCCGGCGGCACACTGCGAGTTGACAATCCCCCGCACCGCGCGCAGAACGCCGCGGTGAAGCTCCGGCTCCTCGGGACCCTCCTCGTCGGCCACCTCTTCACGGACGTCGGCCAGGGGATGCTCCCGGCGCTCCTCCCGTTCTTCATCGCGGAGAGGGGGCTCAGCTACGCGGCGGCGGGGGGCCTCGTCCTCGCGGCGACGATCGCCTCGTCCGTCGTCCAGCCCCTCTTCGGCCATTTCGCTGACCGCCGTCCCTCGCCGTGGCTCGTCCCGGCGGGCGTGGCGGCGTCGGGAATCGGCATCGGCCTCGCGGGCGTGGCGCCGACCTACCCGCTCATCGCGGCGGCCGTCGCGTTCCACGGCCTCGGCGTCGCCGCGTTCCACCCCGAGGGGTCGCGCGCGGCCGCACTCGCCTCGGGAGACCGCCGGGCGACCGGAATGAGCATCTTCTCCACCGGCGGGAACCTCGGCATCGCGACCGGCCCGCTCGTCATCACGCCGCTCGTCCTCGCGTTCGGGCTGAAGGCCTCGCTCGTCCCGCTCCTGCCGATCCTCCTCGTCGCGGGGTTCCTCGCGACCCAGCTCCGCCGGCTCGAGGCCTACCGCCCCGCGACGGCGGGAGGAGCGGGTGCGCCGCGCCTCCCCGACCGGTGGGGCCCGTTCGGCCGGCTCGTCGCGGTCGTGATGAGCCGCTCCGTCGTCTACACCGGCGTCTCCACCTTCCTGCCGCTCTTCTTCGCGGGGATCCTCGGGACGTCGAAGGCGCGCGGGGCCACGGCGCTCTCCATCCTCCTCGGGACGGGCGTCGTCGGGACGCTCCTCGGCGGCCGCCTCGCCGACCGATTCGGGAGGCGCGTCGTCCTCCTCGTCTCGATGTCGGCCCTCGGGCCGCTCCTCTTCGCCCTCGCCTCCGCCCGCGATCCGCGCGTCGCAACGGCGCTCCTCGTCCCGACGGCTCTCGCGCTCTACCTCCCGTTCAGCGTCCTCGTCGTCATGGGGCAGGAGTACCTCCCGAACCGGGTCGGCACCGCGTCGGGCGTCACGCTCGGCCTCGCCGTCACCGCGGGCGGCCTCGCGGCCCCGCTCCTCGGCCTCGTGGCGGACCGCTGGGGTCTCGCGGCGCCGCTCCTCGCCGTCTCGGCGCTTCCGCTCCTCGCCGTCGCGCTCGCGCTGACGCTGCCCGACTCGAGGGCCGCGGAGGACCGGATCTAGTCGCCGAGCTCGCCGGCCGACGCCGGCTCGCTCGTCCACCCGAGCCGGTCGAACGCGGCGAAGAGGAGCGACAGCCCGACCGCGACGAAGGTGCCGAGGGCCATCCCCTTCAGCTCGACGGCGCCGAGCTTCACGGCGGCGCCGCTCACGCCGCTGACGAGGACGACGGAGGTGAGGACGAGGTTGCGGGGCTTCGTGTAGTCGACCTTCTTCTCGACGAGCATCCGGATGCCGGCCGCCGCGATGACGCCGAAGAGGAGGATGCAGACGCCTCCCATGACGGGGGTCGGGATGCTCCGGATCGCGGCGGCCAGCTTGCCGACGAAGGAGATGACGACGGCGAGGACCGCGGCGCCGCCGATGACCCAGACGCTGAAGACGCGCGTGATCGCGAGGACGCCGATGTTCTCGCCGTACGTCGTGTTCGGGGTCGCGCCCGCGAAGCCCGAGAGGACGTTCGAGAGGCCGTCGCCGAGGAGCGAGCGGTGGAGGCCGGGGTCCTTCACGAAGTCGCGGCCGACGACGTTTCCCGTGACGACGAGGTGGCCGACGTGCTCGGCGAGGACGACGAGGCCCGCCGGGAGGATCATCAGGATCGCCTGCGGCGAGAAGGCCGGGGCGTAGAGCGTCGGCACCTCGAGCCAGGGCGCCTTCCCGACGGCCGAGAGGTCGACGAGGCCCGCCGCGAGCGCCGCGCCGTAGCCGGCGACGACTCCGACGAGGACCGGGATCACGCCGAGGAAGCCGCGGAAGAGAACCGACCCGAGGACGGTCACCGCGAGCGTCACCATCGCGACGGCCACGGCCGCGCCGCGCCCGGGCTGCGCGGCTCCCTCGCCCGTCAGTCCCGCCATGCTCGTAGCCACCGGCGCGAGCTCGAGGCCGATGACGGCGACGATCGCCCCCATCGCGGCGGGCGGGAAGACGACCTCGAGCCAGCGGGTCCCGGCCACGCGGACGACCTGCGAGACGACGACGAAGAAGAGGCCGAACGCGATGAAGCCCTCCTGCGCCGCGGCGTAGCCCCCCAGCTCGGGGTGGGCGAGGACGGCGAAGACG
>JAGOBQ010000451.1 GCA_017999215.1 Thermoanaerobaculia bacterium | reverse complement strand
CCTCAGGACGTAGTCCGCCCGCGAAGCGCCCGACCCGTAGGTGAACCACGAGTTCCATCCATCCACCAGGGGCAACGTTCGAATGTAGGTCGGCTGGAGGTAGCCCTGCACGACCAGGAGGTTCTCCGTCGGCAGGCTCAGCCCCGTGGGCAGCACGAAGGCGCTCGCCGGGGGATACCGGTCGAAATCGGCCGCGTACGCTTCGATGGCCGTGGAAATGCCTCGCATGTCGGCCATCGAGCGACGCTGCCGCGCCCGCTCGATCGCGTTCAGGTAGTTCACGATCGCGATCGCCACGACGATCCCGATAATCGCGACCACGACGAGGACCTCGATCAGGGTGAATCCCGCCCGCCGCCGGATGCGCATCATTGGGTGCTCCCTTTCGAATACCTGCATCAAGATCCGTGCCGGCCTTCCGGTCTCCCCCCTAGAATGAGCGGGCGTGATCCCGAAACGGCCCTTCGTGAGCGACCTGACGCTCGAGCGCGAGCTCGAGGAGTTCGACCGCCTCAAGCCGAGGCTCCGGGAGGTCTGGGACTCCTTCACGATGAGGGACGAGGAGCCCCACACCTCGATCGTCGTCCCTTCCCTGACGCTGGACCAGGAGGAGCTCCTGAAGCTCGAGGGCTCGCCCTACTACGAGGAGCGCCTCCTTTTCCTCCTGATCCGTCTCCGGAACCCACGGGCCCGGGTCGTCTTCGTGACCTCCCAGCCGGTCCATCCGCTCGTCCTCGAGTACTACTTCCAGCTCCTCGTCGGCATCCCGGCGAGCCATGCCCGGGCGCGCCTGACCCTCCTCTGCGCCTACGACGACTCTCCGCGCTCGCTGACGGAGAAGATCCTCGAGCGTCCCCGCCTCATCGAGCGGATCCGAGCGGGCATCGCCGACCCGTCGCGGGCCTATCTCACGGTCTTCAACTCGACGCCCCTCGAGCGGAAGCTCGCCGTCCTGCTCGGCGTCCCGCTCAACGGAGTCGACCCCACCCTCCGACACCTCGGGACGAAGTCGGGAAGCCGGAAGGTCTTTCGCGAGGCCCGCGTCCCCCTTCCGGAGGGCTTCGAGGACCTCCGGTCGCTCGACGACGTCGAAGAGGCGCTCCTCGAGCTCCACCACCGCCGGCCGCGGGCGCGGAAGGCGGTCGTGAAGCTGGACGACAGCTTCTCGGGCGAGGGGAACGCGCTCTTCCGATTCCCGCCGGAGGTGACGCGCGAGACCGTGCGCGAAGCGATGCGGCGGTTCGAGTTCGCCGTTCCGTGGGAGACGAACGAAGACTACTTCGCCCGCCTCGCGCGGATGGGAGGCATCGTCGAGGAGTTCCTCGAGGCCGATCAGAAGACCTCGCCGAGCGTCCAGCTCCGGGTCGACCCTCACGGCGCCGTCGTCCCGATCTCCACTCACGACCAGGTCCTCGGCGGCGTCGGAGGACAGGTCTTCCTCGGATGCCTCTTCCCCGCGGCCGACGGCTATCGCCGCGAGGCCCAGGAGGCCGCGCACCGCATCGGCGAGGTCCTCGCGTCGCACGGCGTCGTCAGCCGCTTCGGAGTCGACTTCCTCGCGACTCGGGCGGACGACGACTCTCCCTGGTCCCTCCACGCCCTCGAGATCAACCTGCGAATGGGTGGAACGACACACCCCTACCTGGCCCTCCAGTTCCTGTCGGGCGGCCGGCTCGACCCCGGCTCGGGGCTCTTCTACTCGCCGCGAGGGCTCCCGAAGTTCTACCGCGCGACCGACAACCTGAAGTCCGAGGCGTACCGGGGCCTCCTGCCGGAGGACCTGATCGAGATCCTGACGATCAACGGCCTCCACTACTCGCACAACACCGAGTCGGGAGTGCTCTTCCACCTCATCGGCGCGCTCTCGCAGTACGGGAAGATCGGCGTCACCGCGATCGGCAACAGCCGCGAGGAGGTCGAGCACCTCTACGCGCGGACGCTGACGATCCTCGACCGCGAGACGTCCGTCGGGCGATAGCGTCTCCGGCCTCGCGGCGCGCCGCGATCCCCGGACCCGTCGACGGGCACCTCAGGGGCTCGTCGCTCCCAGGGCCTCGTCGATGGCCCGAGTCAGATCCGCCCGGTCGAGCCCGGCGGCGTGCCGCCGCATCCCCTCGACGCGCGGACGAAGCCCCGGGTCGGCGCGGAGCCCCGCCGTCAGCTCCGCCGTCGCCGAGGCCGCGTCCCCGCGGGCGAGCGAGAGGACGGCGAGGTTCACCCAGGCCCGCCCGTTCCCGGGCACGTCGCGAACGGTCGCGGTGAAGAGGCTCCTGTCGTCGCACCAGTCCGGTATCCGGCTCCAGATCCGCGATGCGCCCGCGAGAACGAAAAGCCCGACGGCGAGAAGGGCCGCCCGACGGCCCGCCTGAGGGACCCGGGCCACGGCGTCGCCGAAAGCGAGGACGACCCCCGCGGCCGGCAGAAAGAGAAGCCGCTCCGTGAAGAGGACGGCCGTCGGGTACGCGACGTTTGCGAACGGGAGATACGAGAGAAGCGCCCACGCGAGCCCGAGCGAGGCCACGGGGGCTCTCGTCCGCAGCAAGAGCGCCGCCCCGGCAGCGAAAAGGAGGATCGCTCCCCCCGCGGCGATCCTCCACCCGTTCCGGAGCTCGGCGTCCGCGATCGCGTTCGAGCCGTAGTCGGCGACCAGGGTTCGAGGCCAGACGAGACGCTCCGCCGCGAGCGGGACGAGAGCGACTGCCCCGCGGAGACGCGCGGCTCCCGGACCGGCCGCGAGCTTGTTCTCGATCGGCACGATCCGGGCGTTCGGCCCGGTCAGGAAGCCGCCGAGGGTGGCGAGCCGGAGCGCGAAGACGGCGGCGAGCGCGAGGCTCCAGCAGGCCGCGGTCGGTCCGAGACGGGCGATCCCCTCCCGAAGCCTCGCGTTCCCCGCGGTCGACAGCGCGGTCGCGCCCAGGAGGAGCGGCGCGGCGAAGGAGGTCTCCTTGGACAGGAGTCCGAGAGCGAGGACGAGCGCCGAGGCCGACGCCAGCCCCCAGCGAGACGGGCCGATTCTCTTCGCGGACCGGAGCGCGAGGAGGAGCGCGCCCGCGACGGCTGCGAACGACAGGAGCTCCGCCCGGCCGACGATCGCCAGGAGCACGTCGGATCGGGCGGGATGAACCGAGAAGAGCACGACGACGACGTCTGCCACGACCCAGGAAGCCCCGACCTCGACCACGACGAGCCCGAGCAGGGCCGCGCCGAGCGCACCCCAGAACAGGTTGGCGACGCGGAGCGGCCTTGGATCGAGCCCGAAGGCGCGAACGTCGAGGCCGAGCGTGACGATCGCGACGGGCCGGTAGTCCGTCGCACCGTCCGCCTCTCGCCGCTGGAACCAGGGCCTCGAGAAGGCTTCGGCCAGCGGCGCCTGGCCCGTGACCTCCGGTCGCCCCTCGACCATCGTGTGATCGTCGAAGACGAACGCGTTCGGAAGCGACGGCAGGTAGACCGCGAGATGCACGAGGAGCGCGAGCGCCAGGGCCCGCCAGAACCGGTAGGACCGCGCCGCCTCCACGGACCCATCGTAGCCCGGCCGACCACGTGCCTCGACGCGAGCGCCCGTGGAGACGCCCGACGCCGAGCGCCTCCGGGCGGCGACCCGGGACCCGGGTCGCCTCGCGCCGGCACGCCCTCCCTTCAGTCGCGCGCCGCCAGCGCCGCCGGGACCAGGATCGCGTCGTTCGTCCCCTGGTCGATCGACGTGGCGTAGGCCCCGACGAGCCCGCCCGCCGGCGAGACCCGGATCAGCGCCGCCGGAGGCCCATCTCCCAGGCCGCGCGAGCGAAAGACGTCGTCGACCTGGATGCCGCCCGCGACGGGAACGTTGACGTCGAACGCGTCGAGGACGGCGCCGCCGTCCCCGATCACTTCGACCCTCGCCCGAACCGTCGTTCCGTTGGCGAAAGCCGTCATGTCGACGAGCGCCAGGTTCGTCCGGAAGGACGGTCCGCCGAGAACGCCGAAGAGCTCGAGCGCCTCGCCGGCCCCGGCCATCTGGAACGCGTTCAGAGGAGGGAGCGGGACGCCGTACGTCCCGCCGTCCGGCCTCACCGTATAGGCCCGCGACGTGACCCGGACGCCGAGCCCGGCCCCGCCCTCTCCCGCCATGAACCGGAGCCGGGCCACACCTTCCAGCTGGAACACGGCAGTGAGCGCGTCGCGAACGGCCTTCGCCTCGCGGGGA
>JAGOBQ010000450.1 GCA_017999215.1 Thermoanaerobaculia bacterium | reverse complement strand
GGCGCGCCCGCGACAGGCGCCGTCCGCCTCGTGACGGCGCTCGCCTGCGGCGTGGTCGGACTGCCGCTCCTCCCCCGCCGGGGCTGGCGGGAGGAGGAGCGGGAGGGCGCTCAGGCCTTCGCGGACGAGAGCCGGCGGGAGCCGGGCGAGACGACCTCCTGGCCGAGGCGGCAGTAGGGGCAGGCCTCCTCCTCCCACGTCGGGACCTCCATCCGGAGGACCGAGCGGAACGGGAGTCCCTCGAGCGTCTCCGTCCCGCCGGCCTGCGCGGCGCCCCGGCGGTCGACGACCGCGGCGCAGGCGACCGCCACGGCGCCGAGGCTCTTCACGAGGGCGAGGACCTCGCGCGTGGAGCCGCCGGTCGTCACGACGTCCTCCACGACGACGACCTTCTCGCCCGGTTCGAGGCCGAAGCCCCGCCGGAGCGTGAAGGCCCCGTCGACGCGCTCGGCGAAGACGGCCCGCCGCCCCACGGCGCGGCCGACCTCGTGGCCGATGATCAGCCCTCCCATCGCGGGTGACACGACGGCGTCGATCCCGAGCCCCGCGAGCTTCGCGCCGAGCGCGGCGCCGAGCGCCGCGGCGCGGTCGGGCCACTGGAGGACCTTCGCGCACTGAAGGTACCTGTCGGAGTGGAGGCCGGAGGAGAGCTTGAAGTGCCCGGAGAGCAGGGCCTCGGTCTCCTCGAAGTGGCGGAGCGCCTCTTCTGGTTTCATGTCGCGTCCTCGCGCTTCTTCAGCCCGTACCGATCGAGCTTCTTGTAGAGGTTCGACCGCGGCGTGTCGACGGCCTCGGCCGTCCGGGTGACGTTCCCGCCGTACTCGGCGAGCCGGGCGACGAGGAAGAGCTTCTCCGCCTCGTCCTGGAACTCCTGGAGGGTACGGACCGACAGGAGGCGCGACCAGACGTCGTCGACGCCGGCGACCGACGGCGGCGGCGGCTCGTCCGCGCCCGCCTCCGGCTCCCCCTCGCGGACGACGCGCCCGCCCCGGACGACGACCGGCCCCGCGGGGCGCGCTTCGCCCGGCGCCTCGACGTCGATCGCGTCGACGACGTCGCCGTCGGTCATGATCATCAGCCGCTCGACGTGGTTCTTCAGCTCCCGGACGTTCCCCGGCCAGGGGCGGGCGGCGAGCGCCATCAGGGCCTCGTCGGTGAAGCGCTTCGGGCGGTAGTTGTTCGTCCGGGCGAAGAGGTCGGCGAAGTGGAGGACGAGCGCCGGGACGTCCTCGGGATGCTCGGAGAGGGCCGGGGTGCGGAGCGGGATGACGTTCAGCCGGTAGAAGAGGTCCTCGCGGAACTTCCCCTTGCCGATCATCTCCGTCAGGTCCCGGTTCGTGGCGGCCACGACGCGCACCTTCACGCGGACGACGCGCGGGCTGCCGACCGGCTCGACCTCGCCCTCCTGGAGGACCCGGAGGACCTTCGCCTGGGCCGAGAGCGACATGTCGCCGATCTCGTCCAGGAAGATCGTCCCGCCGTCGGCCTCGACGAACTTCCCCACCTGCTTCCGCTCGGCCCCCGTGAAGGAGCCCTTCTCGTGCCCGAAGAGCTCCGACTCGATGAGCGTCTCGGGGATCGCGGCGCAGTTCACCTGGATGAAGGGGCCGTTCCGGACGGCCGACCCCTCGTGAAGCGAGCGCGCCACGAGCTCCTTTCCGGTACCGCTCGGCCCGACGATGAGGATCGTCGCGGGCGTCGGCGCGACCCGCTGGACGTCCGCGACGAGCTTCTTCATGACGGGCGCGTCGCCGACGAGGCGCGTCAGGCCGAGCCGGCTGCGGAGCTCCTGGTTCTCGCGCGTCAGGCGCGAGGCGTCGAGGACGCGGCGGAGCGCGTTCAGGACGTGCTCGGTGGCGAGCGGCTTCTCGAGGAAGTCGTCCGCGCCGGCGCGGATCGCCTCCATGGCGGTCTTCACGTCGCCGTGCCCCGAGATCATGATCACCGGCGTCGCCACGCCCCGCTTGCGGATCTGGGCGAGCGTCTCGAGGCCGTCCTGCCCCGGCATCTTGATGTCGAGGAGGAGGGCGTCGTGGTCGGGGGACTCGGCGACGGCGTTCGGCCCCGCCGCGACCGCGGTGACGTCGAACCCTTCGTCGAGGAGGATCGCGCGGAGCGACTCCCGGATGTCGCTCTCGTCGTCGCAGATGAGGATCCGGTGGGCCATCGCGGCGGAGGATACGACGAAGGTCAGGGCGCCTTCGGCGGCGCGTCCGCCGGGACTGCGGAAGCCGGCGGACTGCCGAGCTTCTCGAACGGGACGTCCAGGATCGGCCAGGCGCTCCAGTCCTTGTAGTCGAAGTGCCACCACTCCCACGGGTAGACGAAGAAGCCCTCGCGCTCCATCGCCCCCCGGAGGGCCTCGCGACGCTCGAGCTGCTCCTTCGTCCCGCCCTCCCAGGTCACGTAGGAGCGCGGGCCGAACTCGTCGTAGGCGCCCCCGAGGTCCGCGGCCTTGCCGGTGGAGCGGTCGTAGAGCGTCACGTCGACGGAACAGCCCCGGTTGTGGCGCGAGCCGCGTCTCGGATCGGCCACGAAGACCTTCCTGTCGTCGGGCGTGGCGTCCCAGAACGCCTTCGTCACCGCCCAGGGGCGGTAGCCGTCGAAGACCATCAGTCCCCACCCCTTCTCCGCGAGCTTTCGGTGGGCGCGGACGAGCGCCTCCGCGGCCGGCCTCTGGAGGAACGCCCGCGCCTCCCTGTAGACGGGGCGCCCGACGAAGTTGTCGCTCGTGGCGTACTTCACGTCGAGGCGGATCGTCGGGTCGAGGGAGGTCAGCTCGACGAGCTCCGTCGCCCGGAACGGGCCCGGCTCCGCCGGAGGCGCCATCTGGCCGAGGAGCGGGGTCGCGAGGGCGAAGCAGGCGAGGAGCGCGGGTCGCTTCATGGGTCCTCCGGCCCGGGCGCGGGCCCGGGTGGTCGTCGTGCGGCGCCGGCCGCCGGCGCCGCGGATTCCCCGGTCCGTTTCAGGACGAGGAGAGTGAAGTCGTCCGCGGGCTCGTCGTCGCCGCGGAACTCCGCGACGGAGCGGACGATCGTCTCGACGAGCTCCGCGCTCGGCAGGCCGCGCCCGGCGCGCGCGGTCTCCGCGAGCCGCTCCGGGCCGTACTCCGCCTCCGCCGGCCCCTCGCTCTCGACGACGCCGTCCGTGAAGAGGAGGAGGAGGTCTCCCGCGCCGATCGAGACCTCGCCGGAGAGGTAGCGCGCGCTCGCGAGGAGGCCGAGAGGCGGTCCGCCGGTCGTCAGCCGCGTGTAGCTCCCGTCGGCGCGGACGAGGAACGGGGGGACGTGCCCGCAGTTCGTGTACGACAGGACGCCTCGCGCCGGGTCGAGGACTCCCCAGACGGCGGTGACGAACTCCGTCGGCCGGACCCGGTCCCGGAGGAGCCGGTTCGCGGCGGTCGCCGTCCGAACCGGCTCGCCGCCTCCCTCGGCCTGCGTCCTGAGGATCGCGCGGAACGTCGCGACGGTCATCGCGGCCAGGCTCCCCTTCCCCGAGACGTCCGCGACGACGAGCCCGAGCCGGCCGTCGCCGAGCGGGATCCGGTCGTAGTAGTCGCCGCCGATCTCGTAGCGCGGACGGGAGTGGCCGGCCGCGTCCCAGCCCGGAAGGTCGCGCCACGTCGCGGTGCCTCTCGCGGCCTGCCGGACGAGCTCGCCGCGCAGCTCCTCCTCGAGGCGCTCCCTCTGGACGAAGAGGCGATAGAGGACCGCCTTCTCCACCGCGATCGCCGCGGCGTCGGCGAAGAGTCGGAGCGGCTCGGCGTCCTCCTCGGAGTAGGCGCCCGGCTCGTCGCTCTCCAGGTTCATCGCGCCGATCAGCCGGCCCCCCGCGCAGACCGGAACCGCGAGCTCGGACCGAGTTGAGGGGCGCCCCATGACGTAGCGGGGGTCCGAGAAGACGTCGGGCGCGACCGCCGGCTCGCCGGTCCGGAGGACGTGCCCGACGAGGCCGTGGCCGAGCGCGAGGAGCCGGTCGACGTCGGGCATCGGCCCGTCGAAACCGCGGCGGGCCGACGCCGCGATCGTCCTCCAGGAGGTGCCCCAGCCGGGAAACGCCTCGTCGCGGCCGAGGACGAAGATCCCGGCCGCGTCGTAGCCGACCGACGTCCGAAGGGTGTCGAGGAGTCGCCCGAGGGCCGACTCGAGGTTCAGGAGCCCGTCGAGCTCGTGGATGATCCGGACGGGGGGG
>JAGOBQ010000449.1 GCA_017999215.1 Thermoanaerobaculia bacterium | reverse complement strand
GGCCCCCGCGATGCCGAACGACGCCGCCTCCTCGGTCGTGATGAAGTTCGCCGAGGACGCGACGCTGGAGATCCTCATCTCGGGCATCGACTACGGGCAGTGGCTGATGACCGTCGTCGCGCAGTTCGCGTCGGAGGCGCTCGACCTCCCCGTGGAGAAGATCCGCGTGAAGGGGTGCCCCGACACCGACCTCTCGCCGTACGACTGGCAGACGGTCGCCTCGCGGCAGACCTGGGCGACCGGGAACGCCGTCTTCCGCGGGGCCGCCGAGATCCGCGGAAAGCTCTTCGCGACGGCGGCCGAGGCGCTCGGCGTCCCGTCGGAGGAGCTGACGCTGAGGGGCGGCGCCGTTCTCCACGAGGCGAGCGGCCGGTCGCTCCCGTTCGAGCGGCTCGTCATGGGCTACCAGTTCCCCGACGGCCACGCCATCGGCGGCCCAGTCGCGGCCGCGACCTCGTATCTTCCCGAGGGGCTCCTCTTCCTCGACCCCGACACGAGCCAGAGCGCCAAGCCGGTCGCGAAGTGGACGTTCGGGGCGCAGGCGGTGGAGGTCTCCGTGGACCCGGAGACGGGGCAGGTGACGGTCGAGAAGGTCGCCGCCTGCTACGACGTCGGCAGGGTCGTGAACCCCGGCCTCATCCGCGGGCAGACGTACGGCGGCATCGTCCAGGGGCTCGGCACCGGGACGATGGAGGAGCTCGTCCTCGACCCGAGGACGGGCCGCGCCGTGAATGCCTCGCTCATGGACTACAAGATCCCTTCGACCGAGGACGTGCCGGCCGAGATGGTCGTCGACTTCGTCGAGACGGCGCAGAAGGACGGCCCGATGGGGGCGCGCGGCATCGGCGAGCACACGATGATCCCGACGCCGGCCGCGATCGCGAACGCGCTCTGGGACGCCTGCGGCATCCGGATCTCCGAGATGCCGATCACGGCGGAGAAGGTCTGGCGGGCGCTGAAGGAGAAGGAGCGCGCCGAGCGCGACCGCTCCGCGGCGGCCGTCGCGGAAGGCGTCCCGGCTTGAGCTCCGTCGACGTCCAGTCCGTCCTCGACGGTCTCGCGCCGCCCGCGGCGGGCCGTGGGCGGCCTCCCGCGCTCGAGACGCGGCCGCTCGACCCGCCGCCGGGACGCGTCCTCCGCGCGGCCCTCGTCCTCGACCTCGCCCGCGTCCCGGTCCCCCCGAGAAGCCGCGCGCTCCTGACGGGCTCGACCGAGGGGATGGGAGACGTCGAGGCGGCCGTCGTGCGGTGGACCCACGCCCGCCTCGTGGCGCTCGTGAGAGGCCTCGTCGGGGGCGAGGTCCGCGTCGCCGCATTCCGGCCCGACGCCGCGGGGCTCACCGGCCTCGGGCCGGGCCTCACCCCGACGGGCGACGACCTCCTCGTCGGCCTCGCCGCGATGTCGCGGCGCCTCGTCGGAGGAGGGCTCCTCGAGCCGCGGTCCGCGGTCTCGTTCGAGACCACCCTCGCCGGATTGCCGGCCGAGGCGACGACCCCGGCCGCGAGGGCGCTCCTCGAGGCGGCGTCCCGGGGGGTCTTCCCGGTCCTCCTCGCGGATTTCGTCGAGGCCTTCGGAGGCGTGGACTCCGGACCGGATCGCCTCCGCCTCCTCGCGGAGCGCCTCGTCGCGATCGGCGCCCATTCGGGCACCGACCTCCTGGCGGGAGCTCTCGCACTCGTGACGGCTCTCGTCGAGCAGGAGAAGCCATGACCGACCTCGTCCTCCTTCGAACCGGCTGCTACCACGACTCCGCCCGGCTGATGCAGGTGGGACGGGAGCTCTCGTCGCTGCCCGGGATCTCCGAGGCCGTGGCGATGATGGGGACTCCGACGAACCGCGAGCTCCTTCGGGCGGCGGGCTTCTCGGGCCGCGCGCTCGACGAGGCGACGCCGCTCGACATGGTCGTCGCGCTCCGCGGCGCCTCCGCGGACGCGTTCGCCGCGACGCAGGAGGCGCTCGACGCGCTCCTCTCGGGGAAGGCGGCCGCCGCGGGGACGGCGTCTGCCGGGGAGACCCTTCCCGGCAGCGTCGCGGAGGCGATCGAGGCCCGCCCCGGGACGAACCTCGTCTCCGTCGCGGTTCCCGGGCCGTACGCGGCGTTCGTCGCGCACCGGGCGCTCGACGCGGGGCGGAGCGTCTTCCTCTTCTCCGACAACGTCGCCCTCGGCGACGAGGTCGCCCTCAAGCGCCGCGCCGCCACCCTCGGGCTCCTCGTCATGGGACCCGACTGCGGCACGGCGATCCTCGCCGGCGTCGGGCTCGGCTTCGCGAACCGCGTGGAGCGCGGACCGGTCGGGATCGTCGGCGCCTCCGGCACCGGCATCCAGGAGCTCTGCTCCCTCCTCGACCGTCGAGGCGTCGGCGTCTCGCACGCGATCGGCACCGGGAGCCGCGACCTCTCGGCCGAGGTCGGCGGCCTGATGACGGAGGCCGGGCTCGCCCTTCTCGCGAAGGACCCCGCGACGCGTGCCCTCCTCCTCGTCGCGAAGCACCCGGACCCCGGCGTCGCGGAGCGCCTCCACGGCCTCCTCGCGAAGCTCGGGAAGCCCGTCGCCGTTCGTTACCTCGGCGAGGGACGGCGCGGAGACGTCGATGGCGTCCTCTACGCCGGCTCCCTCGACGAGGCGGCGGAGTCGGCCGCCCGGTCGGTCGGCGCGGCGCCGCCCCGGGGCGACGCCGCGCCCGCGGCGGGCGACGTCGCCGCCGGAGGACCGGGAGCGAGCCGGCTCGTCGGCCTCTTCGGCGGCGGCTCCCTCGCGGCCGAGGCGCGGTGCGTCCTCGAGGCACGGGGGATCGCGACGCGCGTGCCGGAGGAGAAGCTCACCGCGAACGCGCCGCTCCCCTCCGGCAACCTCGTCGTCGACACGGGCGACGACGCCTATACCGTCGGCCGCCCGCACCCGATGGTCGACCAGACGGTCCGCTGCGAGCTGATTCGCGCCGCGGGGTCGGACCCCTCGGTGGGGGTCCTCCTCCTCGACCTCGTCCTCGGCGACGGCGCCCACCCCGACCCGGCGCACGAGATCGTCGAAGCCGTCGCGGCGGCAGTCGCCGCGCGGAGCGGGCTGCCGCTCTCCGTCGTCGCCTCCGTCTGCGGGACGCGCCGCGACCCGCAGGGGACGGCCCGGCAGGAGGAGACGCTCCGGCGCGCCGGGGTCGTGGCGCGGCCGTCGGCCGCCCTCGCGGCCGCGGAGGCCGCGGATCTCGTCCTCGTCGCGCGGCAGGAGGTGGTCCGATGAGCCCGACGCGGAGCACCCTCCTCGACGGTCCGATCGAGGTCGTCCACGCCGGCATCGACGCGGTCGCCGAGGCGCCGCGCGCCGCCGGCGCCCGCGTCACGGTCGTCGACTTCCGGCCTCCCGCGGGAGGCGACCCGCGGCGGATGGCGCACCTCTCCGAGGTCCTGTCCGGTCCGTCGGCGGCCGCGATCGACGCCGCGAACGCTCGGGCCCTCGCGCGGCTCCTCGCGAGCCGGCCGCACCTCGTCGGCATCGGAACGGCGCGCGACGTGGTGCCGGGGATGGCCGAGGACCTCTTCCTCCACGCGGGCCCCCCGGTGACGTGGGAGCGGATGTGCGGGCCGATGCGCGGCGCGGTGATCGGCGGCCTCCTCTACGAGGGGCGCGCGAAGGACGCGGCCGAGGCGGAGCGCCTCGCGGCGAGCGGCGCCGTCCGGTTCGACCCGTGCCACCACCACGACGCCGTCGGCCCGATGGCGGGCCTCGTGACGCCGTCGATGCCGGTCTTCGTGATCGAGGACCGCGGCGGCGAGCGGGCCGGGGCGAGGACCTTCTGCACCCTGAACGAGGGGCTCGGGAAGGTCCTCCGCTACGGCGCCTTCTCGGAGGAGGTCGTCGCGCGGCTCACCTACATGCGCGACGAGCTGGCGCCCGTCCTCGCCGAGGCGCTCGCGCTGCGCGGCCCGATCGACCTGAAGCACCTGATGGCCCAGGCGCTTCAGATGGGCGACGAGGGGCACAACCGCAATCGCGCGGGGACGTCGCTCCTCTTCCGCGAGCTGGCGCCGGCCGTCGTCCGCGCCACCGCGGACCGCGAGCGCGCCGCGCGGGCCCTCGACTTCGTGAACGGGAACGACCACTTCTTCCTGAACCTCACGATGCCGATGGGCAAGTGCATGCTGAAGGCGGCGGAAGGGGAGCCTCTCTCCTCGCTCGTCTCCGTCATGGCGCGCAACGGCACCGACTTCGGCATCCA
>JAGOBQ010000448.1 GCA_017999215.1 Thermoanaerobaculia bacterium | reverse complement strand
CCGCCAGCAGGCCGAAGATCGCCGCGTCTCCCCAGGGCGGGCGCTCCGCGCGCTCCCCCGGCCCGGCGATGCGCACGGCCGGCAGGAGCGCCGCGGTCGCGAAGAGGGCCGCGAAGCCGTCGACCGTCAGGAAGCGGGCCTGCTGGAGCGCGAGCGGCGCCAGGGCCGCGAGAGCCGTCGCCAGGAGGGCGACGCATCGCCCCGCGACCCGTCGCGCGAGGAGGAAGAGGAGGCCGAGCGTCGCGACGCTCGCGAGGGCGGACAGGCGACGGCCGAGGAGGCGGAGCTCCGCGAAGCGCGTGAAGTCGGGGCCGCCCCGCTCCCGGTCGGCGCTCAGCGCCTCGGCGGCGCCGCGGACGATCAGCTGCGGCCACTGGCCCCAGCGCATCGCCGCGTCGGGCGCGCCGCCCGGCATCCCTCTCCCCTCGCGGTCGTAGCGCGCATAGGGGCTCATCGGCGAACGCGCCGTGTCGAACCACTCTTCGGCGCTCTTCGGGAACGCGAGCTTCGTCAGAGTCCCGGTCAGACCGTACTCGTCGGGGTGGAGGAGCTGACCGTCGTCCCAGCGAGCCCACGAAACGCGAAAGGCGACGCCCGCGAAGACGAGGAGGAGGAGCACCGCGGCCGCGACGCGCGAGCCGCGTTCCGGCGGGGGCAACGGCGTCGGGGACGCCGCGGCGGTCGTCGGCCGCTGTCCTGCGGGCCCGCCGGCGCGGCGCGCGAGCTCGCCGAGGACGACGCCTGCCGCGATCCAGAAGAGCGGCCGCAGGAGACCCCCTCCGGGCGCGAAGAAGTCGCGCGCCGCGAAGGCGAGCGCGGCGAGCGCCGCGGCGAGGAGGAGCGCGCGGCGCGGAGGGACGCGTCGGAGCGCCGCGCGGACGAGGTCGAACGGAGAGGGGTTGCTCAACGGATCGCTCGACGATACCGGACGAAAGCCGGCGCCTCAGAGGGGGCGACGAGCGAGGAGGAGGACGTTCACGAACGTCGTCTTCTCGCGGACCGCCTCCGTGTCGTTCCGGCGGTCGACGGCGGCCAGGAGCGCCCGGAGCGGCGCGAAGGGGTCGAAGCCCCGCCCCGCACGCGGCACGGACGGGAGACGGCCGAGGCGGCGCCGGAGCCGATCCGGGAGGAGACCGCTCTCGACGAGTCCCCGGCCGACGCCGTAGAGGAGGAAGTGAGCGAACGGGATCGAATGGTGCGTCGCCTCCTCCACGCGGAGGACCTCGAGCCCTGCCGACGCCACGCGCTCCGCGAGGTCCTCCGGCCGGTAGAGCCTCTCGTGCCCCGTCCAGATGCCGACGAGCGGCCCGGTGCGAAGCGGAGCTCCGCCCAGGGCCGTCCAGACGCGGTTGATCGGGTCCCAGAGGAACGGGTAGCTCTCGTGCGGCACCGAGAGCGCGAGGAGCCCTCCCGGCGCGAGGACGCGCCGGATCTCGGCGAGCGCGGCCGCGTCGTCGGGGAGGTGCTCGAGGACCTCCGCGGCGAGGACCCTCTCGAACGAGGCGTCACGGAACGGGAGCGCCTGCGCGTCGCCGCGAAGGAGCGGGAACGGCGTCGGGGCCGCGCGCGCCTCCCGGAGCCGTTCGATCCCCTCGTCCAGGCCCGCGGCCCGCACGCGCGGCGCGCTGGCGTCCAGGGCGCGGAGGAGGACGCCCGGCCCGCATCCGAGGTCGAGGAGCCGGAGCGAGGGGCGGAGGTCGAGAGCCTCGAGGAGCCAGCGGAGGCGGCGCCGGAACGCAAAGTCGAGCTCGGAGGCGAGGAACGCCTCGAGCGCGTCGCGGTCGATCGCGGCAGGGAGCGGCGACGCGCCGGGCATCATCGCACGGAGAGTACCGGTTCCGCGGCCTGCTACCCTCCGCGGACCCGAGGCGCACCATCCGGATCCTCTCCGTCCTCACCTACTACCGGCCTCACTGGACCGGGCTGACCGTCCACGCGGTCCGCCTCGCCGAAGGCCTCGCCCGGCGCGGGCACGACGTGACGGTCCTGACGACCCGGCACCTGGCGTCGCTCCCGCGCGAGGAGGTCGTCGACGGCGTCCGCGTCGTCCGGCTCGAGCCCCTCGCCGGCTTCAGCCGCGGGATGATCGTCCCCGGCCTCCCGTTCGCCCTCGCCCGGCTCCTCCTTCGCACGGACGTCGTGCAGATGCACACGCCGCTCCCCGAGGCGCTCCTCGTCGCCGGGATGGCGCGCGCGTTCGGCGTCCCGGTCGTGATGACGCACCACGGCGACGTCGTCATGCCCTCGAGCCCAGGAGAGAAGGCGATCGAGACGGCGGCGTTCGTCATCCTCTCGGGGGCCGCCCGCCTCGCCTCGGCCGTCACCTCCTACAGCGACGACTACGCCGACGGGTCCCGCCTCCTCGGCGCCGTCCGCGAGAAGGTCGTCTCGATCCGGCCGCCCGTGCTCCTCCCCGTGCCCGACCGCGGGGCGGCCGCGCGCTGGCGCGCGGAGCTGGGCCTCGAGGGGCGGATGCTCGTGGGGTTCGCCGGGCGCTTCGTCGAGGAGAAGGGGTTCGACGTCCTCCTGCGCGCGCTGCCGATCCTTCAGACGCGCGTTCCCGAGGTCCAGCTCGTCTTCGCCGGCGAGCCGAACGTCGCCTACGAGCGCTTCTTCGAGAAGTGCCGGCCCCTCGTCGAGGCGGCGGGCGGGAGGCTCACGCTCCTCGGGCTTCTCCGCGACCCTCAGCGGATCGCCGACTTCCACGCGATGTGCGACGTCTTCGCCCTCCCGAGCCGCTCCGAGATGATGGCGCTCGTCCAGGTGGAGGCGATGCTCGCCGGGACGCCCGTCGTCGCGAGCGACATTCCGGGCGCCCGCGTCGTCGTCCGCGAGACCGGCTTCGGCCTCCTCTGCCCGTCCGGGTCGCCGGAGGCGCTCGCCGCGGCGCTCGAGAGCGCCCTTCGGAGGCGGGAGGAGCTCCGCCCCGATCCGGAGCTCGTCGCCCGGCTCTTCTCGCCCGCCGAGGCGATCCGCCGGAACGAGGAGCTCCTGACGCGGGTCGACATTGCCGGGAGCTCTGTCGGCCGCTAGTATCCTGAGACGGGGTCCGATGACACGGGCGGCATCGGCTGGAGGGTGGGAATGAAGACGAAGGCGGGGAACGCCTCCGGGAACGGTTGGGCCTGGGTTCCCGTTCTCGCGACGGTTCTCGTGGCCACGCTCGTCCCCGGAATCCCGGAGGACCGGGGAGCCGGGCGCGCTTACGCGCAGGCCGAGCCGACGAATACGCCGGCCCCGCCGACGGCCCTGCCGACGGAGACGTCGACCCCCGGGCCGGCGACGGAAACGCCGATACCCCCGACGCCGACGGAGGTTCCGCCGACCGGGACGCCGGGTACCGCGACGCCGACGTTCACGCCCACGAACACCCCCACGAACACGCCGACGTTCACCCCGACGAACACCCCCACGAACACGCCGACGTTCACCCCGACGAGTACCCCGACCAATACCCCCACCAACACGCCGACGTTCACGCCCACGAACACCCCCACCAATACGCCGACGTTCACCCCGACCAGCACGCCGACCCTCACCCCGACGTCGATGCCGACGAATACCCCTACCAGCACGCCGACGTCGACCCCGACGAATACCCCCACCAGCACGCCGACCCCGACCGTCACGCCGACGACGACTCCGACGGTCGCCCCCACCGCGCCCCCCGCCGTCGACCTCGGCGCGACAACGGCCGTCCCCGGCCAGGCCCTCCTTGCCTCCGGGAACGTTCCCGACACGTCCCTCAGCTACCAGCTCTGCCTGATTGCGAACGCGACCTGGACGCTCGGGGCACCTTTCGGCGGCGTCTGCACGCTCTCGGCGCCCCTGACGTCCCCGACGAACGCGTTCAGCGGAGCGCCGCTCGGCCCCGCCCCGGGAGCAGGGAGCTACGACCTCCTGCTCCTCGGGCCCGCCTCGACGGTCCTCGCGGCCGACGACGCCTCCTCGGCGCCCGGCCTCGTCGTCACCGGGCTCTCGGACGTCCCCGTCGGCGGACGCGCCGGCCTCCTCGGCTTCGCGTTCCTGATCGCGGCCGGGGCCTGGGTCCTCCTCCGGCAGTTCCGCTGAGCGCGAGCCGCCGCGCCCGGAGCGCCGCGTCCCCCGGGCAGGCGGCTTCCCGCCCGCCCGGGAGCGCGCCCGACTACTCGCTGCCGGTGAACTCGACGTCGAGGGGCCCGTTCTCGCGCCCCTGCGCGGACGCCGGGGCCGCGAGCC
>JAGOBQ010000042.1 GCA_017999215.1 Thermoanaerobaculia bacterium | reverse complement strand
CTGTGTACCCACCCCGCGCCCCCCACCCACCGCCCTTCGCGGTGCGCGCTTCGCGCGGGCTCGTCGTTGATGGGGCGCGGGGTGGGGAGTGGCATGGGGGGATGGAGGAGCGAGCCCGAGGAGAGAGAAGAACGCCCGCCCGGTCCTGTGCGTGGGACCGGGCGGGCCCGGGGAAATCGGCGGTGTCGGGGCGGAAGGGGGGACGCCCCGGACCGCCGACGAGGAGGCTCAGGCTTCCAGGAGCATCTCGCCGAGGACGTGGTCGCGATCGTCCTCGGGGATGGCCTTCGAGAGGTCGCCGACGGGGAGACCTCCGTCGGCGAGGGCGGGGACGCTGCCGGAGAGCGCGAGCTGGAGCCGGTCGAGCTCGCGGGAGAACCAGGCGGCGGCCTCGCGGGGAGTCAGAAGGGCGCGCGTGTCGAGCTCGCCCTCGGGTTTCACGCGGAGGAGGAAGTCCGAGGAGAGCGATCCGTGCTCGACGACTTTCCCGGTGACCGGGGAGGCCACGCGGACGCGCGCCTTGCCGGCGCGCAGGCGCAGGGCCGGACCGTTCTCGGAGAGGGTCGACCCGACGGCCGGGAGGACGACCGCGTCGGGCCTGCCGACGAGGCGGGAGGCGAGGTCGTCGAGGCCGATCGCGACGGTTCCGTCTTCGAGCGGCTTCAGCCAGGCGTGGCCGCGGTGGTAGAGGCGGTCGGTCGGGACGTCGAAGCCGGCGGCGTCGGCGGGAGCCGGCATCTTCCCCTCTGCGACGAGCTTCGCGTGGGTCTCGCACCCCTTGCAGTCGAACGCGCGGGGGCAGGTGCGTCCCGGGAGCTCGCCCGTCATCGCGTGGCGGCAGCCGCGGGCCGAAGCCGGGAGCTCCTCGAACTCCTCGTGCCAGAGCATCGAGGCGGCCTTGCCGCGCGCGATCGTCTCGCGGGTCCGGAGGCCGATCCGCACGAGCGTCACGGCGACCGCGGTGAGGATGAGCGCGAAGAGGCCGAGGAAGGCGATGTTGAAGGGGTCGGCGATGAAGTCGGTGTTGCCGGGAAGCATCTCGGAACCTCCGTCAGCCCTTCGTCGCCAGCTCCCTCTCCTGGGGGAAGAGGTTCAGCCAGCGGAAGGAGATCGAGTAGAGAAGGACGCCGTAGCCGAGGACGGCGAGGAAGGCCGCGACCTCCTGCCAGGAGGGGGAGTACGACGCGAAGCTGTCGAACGGGAGCGAGGGGAGCGCGAGCGTCTGGATCGTCATGACGTAGCGGTTCAGGACGATGCCGGCGCAGGCGGTCGCGGCCACCGCGACGAGGAGGCCCGTCCGGGCGCGGACGCGCCGCGAGAGGAGGAGGACCGCCGGGACGAGGCCGAGGAGGACGACCTCGGCGAAGAGGACCCAGACGCCGAACGGCGGGTTCGCGTAGAAGGACGAGACCTGCACGCCGGTCTGCGGGCTCGTCGAGTTCAGCCAGACGAGCGAGTCGACCCCCTTCAGGACGACGTAGACGAGGAGGAGCCACCCCGAGATCTTCCCAAGGGTCTGGAGGACGTCGGGGGCGACGAGCTGCTTGCGGGTGACCTTCCCGACGAGCCAGGTCGTGAGCAGGATGAAGCTCGGGCCGACGGCGGCGGCCGAGAGGACGAAGAGGAAGAACGTCGTCGGCCAGATGAAGATGTGCTCGCGGTACGCGAAGGGGTTGCCGCGGAGGACGCCGTAGAGCCCTCCGAGCGAGCCCTGGTGGAAGAACGAGAGGAGCGTCCCGACGCCGGCGAAGACGACCATCAGCTTGTGGAGCTGGTGCTCGAGGACGAGGAGGCCGGGGACCTCGCTGAGCCGCCGGTTCTTCAGGACGAGCGGGAGGTACTCGATCGCGAGGACGCAGAGGTAGATCGTGATGCAGAACGTCACCTCGGTGAGCATCGAGTGGACGTTCGGGTGCCAGAACGTGAACCAGGCTCGGAGAGGCTGGCCGACGTCGACCGCAAGGATGCCGACGGCGCCGCTGTAGCAGATGAAGCCGATGACGACGGCGCTGTTGATGACCGCCTTCAGCTCCTTCCTCTTCAGGATGTAGAGGAGGAACCCGGTGAAGAAGGCGCCCGCGCCGAGGGCGATGACCGTCAGGTCGAGGTAGATCCAGAGGCCGAACGCGAACCGGTTGTCCATGTTCGTCTGGTTCAGGCCGTACGCGAAGCAGCGGTACACCGCGTAGAGGCCGAACGCGAGGACGCCGACCCACGGGAGGAGCCAGAGGAGGAAGCGCGGCAGCGGGGTCCGCTTCAGGCCGCGGGCGATCAGGGCGTCATCCACGCGTCACCCCCGTGCGGGAGAGGCGCTCGCGGACGACGGGGTCCGCCGAGCGGTAGAGGACCTTCGGCCCGGTTCCGAGAGAGGCGAGAAGCCGGAACGTCTCCGGGTCCTTCGCGAGCTTCGCGACCTCGCCGTCCGGGTCTTTCGCGTCGCCGAACGAGAGCGCCCGCGAGGGGCACGCCTCGACGCAGGCGGGGACGTAGTCGGCCGGGTCGATGTCGGCCTGCCCGGCGGCGGAGGCCTTCGCGCGGGCCGCCTGGAGGCGCTGGACGCAGAAGTTGCACTTCTCGACGACGCCCCGCTGGCGGATCGAGACCTCGGGGTTGAGGGAGGCCTTCATCCCCTCGGGCCACTCGGGGCTCCACCAGTTGAAGGAGCGCGTGTGGTAGGGGCAGGCGACCATGCAGTAGCGGCAGCCGAGGCAGCGGACCGGGATCTGCCCGACGATCCCCGTGCGCGGGTCGTACTCGACGGCGCGCTGGGGGCAGACGTCGACGCAGGGGGGCTCTTCGCACTGCTGGCAGGGGATCGGGACGAACGTCGAGCGCCCGGAGGGGTGGACGGTGGTGACGTCGTGGACGCGCAGCCAGACGACGCCGGTCCGCTCGTTCGAGCGTTCGGTGGCCGGCGGGATGTTGTTCTCGACGGCGCACGCGGTCGAGCAGGAGCCGCAGCCGGTGCAGCGGTCGAGGTCGACGACGAGCGTGTAGCGGTGGGTCGGGAGGGTGGAAGTCTGCTTCGTGGCGGTCATGGTCACGCCTTCGCGGCGGAGGGCGCGGGGAAGAGCGCCGTCTCGCGGGTCAGCTTCGTGAGGAGCGGGGAGGTGGGGGCGGCGGCGAGGGCCGTGCGCGGGAGGCCCGCGATCCGGACCGGCTCGGGGCCGGGGGCGCCGAGGGCCGCCTCGAGGAGGCGCGGCGCCTCCCCGTCGCGAAGGAGCGCGAAGCGCCCCGCGGGGGAGGGGGCCGGGTCGTCGACCCAGCAGGCGCCGTTCGCGAAGGCCGCCTCGAGGGCTGCGGCGTCGGCGAGCGAGGACACCGGCGACGTCGCGGCCGTGGAGGGGTCGAAGAGCTGCCCGCGCTTCGCCGCAACGATCGCCGCGGCGCGGCCGGCCGACGGCGCCGGCAGCTCCAGGCCGGCGGCGGTCGCCGCCTCGCGGAGGAGCTCCTCGGTGAGGACGACGCCCTTCGGCGGAGCGAGGAGGGCGGGGGCGAGGGCGAACGTCGCGAGCGGCGCGTCGGCGGGGCCGTCGAGCTCGACCGCTTCTTCCAGCGGCGCCGGGCCGGGAACGAGGAGCGTCGCCTTCTCGCCGAGGCCGGCGCGGAACGGCGAGAAGCTCGCGACGACGGCGCCGGCGGCGAGGAGCTTCTCGAGGCGCTCCCAGGGGACGAGCCCCTCGGGGACCGTCCCGTCGAGGAGGAGAAGGCCGACGGAGCCCTCCGGGACCTCGGCGAGCGCCGTGACGCCGGCGAGCCTCGCGTCGCCGTCCGGCTCCGCGGGCGCCGCGCGGCGCGCGACGAGCGGGCCGGCCGGGGCGCCGAGGACGAGGTTCAACGCGGCGATCGCCGCGTCGGCCTCGGCGGAAACCGGCGTGGCCGGGTCGCCGCCGACGACGACGGACGGACGCGCCTGGGCGAGGTCGCGCGCGAGCGCGACGACGTCGCCCGCGGGAACGCCCGTCTTCTGCTCGACGAGGGGCGGGGCGAACCGGGCGGCGAGCGCCTCGAGCTCGGCGAGGCCGGTCGTCCGAGCGGCGAGGAAGGCCGCGTCGGCGAGCTTCTCGTCGAGGAGGACGTGGACGAGGCCGAGCGCGAGCGCGGCCTCGGTTCCGGGGGCGATCGGGACGAAGCGGTCGGCGAGGCCGGCGCTCTTCGTCCGGGTCGCCCCGACGTGGACGACCTCGAGCCGCTCTGCGAGAGGAAGGCGCCGCTTCTCGGCGCGGAGGCGCGCGAGGAGGCCGGGCGTCCCGGCGTCGGTCAGGACCGGCGCGCCGAAGGAGACGACGCGGCGGGCCTTCGCGTAATCGACGCCCAGCGCGAGCGGGCCGTCGAACCGGGACGCGAGGGCGTCGAGGGCCGGAGAGGGAGAGGCGGGGACGGCGTAGCGGCCTCCCGTCGCGGCGGCGAGGGCCCGCCACGTGCGCGAGAGGCTCCGGCCGGGGCGGCCGTCGACGACGAGGAGCGAGCGCTTCGGGTCCTTCGCCGCTGCGGCGATCGCTGCGGAGAGGGCGGCGGAGGCGGCGGCGCGGTCGAGGACCTCGCGCTTTCCGCCCGAGACGCGCTCGGGGGCGACGGCGCGGAGCGGGTGCTTCGCGAGGTGGTGGCCCGTGAGCCCGAGCGGGCAGAGGCCGCCGTCGCTCGCCGGATGGCCGGGGACGCCGGAGAAGCCGACGGGCTGCGGCCCGAACGAGCGCGCCTTCAGCCCGCAGGCGGCGGGGCAGAGCGAGCACGACGTGAACCGGAACGCGAGCGGTCCGGCCGGGCGCGGCGTCGGCGTCGGGGGGCGCTGGGTCCAGATCGAGAGGTCGTCGAGGGCCTTCCAGGGGACCGGCGACAGGACGATCCCGGCGGCGGCGCCGGTCCCGGCGAGGAGGAGGTCACGACGGGAGACTTCGAGCTTCATGCCGTCCTCCTCACTTGTGGCAGTCGATGCAGGCGCTCTCGCGTCCGCCCGCGCGGTGGCACTCGATGCAGTCGGACATCTTCATCCCCTGCCACTCCGCGCGCCGAAGGCGGGAGATCGATGGGCCCCAGATGTCCCGGGGGTAGCCGGAGAGTCGGTTCACCTCCACGTCACGCACGGCGGTCGACTCCCCGTGCGGGCCGTGGCAGCGCGCGCAGGCGACCTTCTCCCCGGTCACGTGCGAGGCGTGCGGGAAGTAGACGTTGTCGGGCTGACGCGCGTTCGAGAGCCACGGCACCTCGGCGCCCGGCTCGACGTAGCGCTCGACGAGGGCGCTGATCCCGGGGTTCTCGCCCTTCTCGGCGTGGCACCCGGCGCAGCTCTCCGTCTTCGGGATGCCGGCGAAGCGGCCGTCCTCCGCGACGGCGTGGCAGTCGCCGCAGGACATCCCCTGCTCGGCGTGGGCCTTGTGGTTGAAGGGGAGGGGTTGCGCTTCCGTCCTGTAGAGGAGGCGCGGGAAGAGCAGCCAGCCCGCCGCCAGGGCGGGAACGAGGCCGGCTGTGAAGGAGACGAGGGCCGGTAGCTTCACGAATACCTCTCTTCGTCGGGAGGGGGGGAGAGGAGAAGGTGGGAGAGCCGGAGCGCCTCCGCGTGCGGGAGGGTCCGGACGAGGGCCGGCTCGGGGAGCCCGCCGTCGGCCGCGAGGCGCACGCCGGAGATCCGCTCCGCGGCGTCCTCGGCCAGCGCGCGCAGGCGCAGCGTCTCGCGGCGCATCCACGCGGTCGCGGCCTCGCCGCGGAGGAGGCCGTCGGTGATCCGCGGGGTGCCGTTCGGAACGGCGGAGCGGTCGCGGACGATCCCCTCGAACAGCCAGCCGAGGCCGTAAGGGTCTCGCGCGAGGCGCGCCGGGTCGGCGCGGAGCGCGCCGTTGACGGCGGTGATGAAGACCGGGTTCGGGAAGGAGACGGTGACGTCCACGTCGCGGACGGTGAGGACCGCCGCCGGCCGCTCGAGCCCCTTCGTCGTGACGAACTGCACCCGGTCGATGCCGCCCAGCGTCCGCGCGAGGAACGCGTCGACGCCGATGTGGCAGACGCCGTCGGAGGCGACCGAGAGCCAGGTGTGCCCCGGCGCGAACCAGAGCCACTGCGGGACCGGGATGCCGTCGGCGTCGACGGACCGGGGCGGAGCCTCTTCGGGGGCCGCGGCGGGGGCCGAGGTCTTCGCGAGCGCCAGGTAGAGGTCGCAGTAGCGGTGGGCCTCGCTCCCGCATCGGGAGAAGGCCTGGTCGCTCCAGGGGATCAGCTTCGTCACCGGCGCCGCGGAGCAGTACTGGGCGAGGGACTCCGTCCGGAACGGACAGGAGCTCGCGCTCGGGTGCTCCTCGCTCAGCTCGCGGACGACGGAACACTCGTGCCAGGCCGCCGTCGCGCAGCGCTCGTCCGTTGCGCTCCCCGTCCGCACGATCTGCTTGCGGATCGGGGAGGCCTGGCACGACTGGACGTGCGCCTCGCGAAGGAAGGGGCAACGCACGGCTTCGCCTTCCGCAGCCCCGGGGCTACTTCTTCTCCTCGGTCTTCTCTGCGAGCTTCTCGCCGCCGTCGGCCATCGTCAGGCCGAGCTCGGGGATGAAGGCGGCGTGCGGGTCGAGGTCGTGGACGGCGACGCGGCCCTTCGCGCGCTCGCGGAGCTCGCGGACGGCCGCCCAGCCGAGAGCGACGATCCCGCCCAGGGTGGCGAGGCCGAGTCCGGCGTTCGTCAGGTTGAGCCAGAGGATCTCGGTATCGGTGGGCTGCATGGGGAACCTCCTCGCGTCGGGATTTCCCTCGCTGGGAAGTCGACGCAACACGGGAAATGCAGGAGGCGTGCCCAAGCCCGTCGACGTCGAGGCGACGAGCGTAAACAACTTGAATGATTATGTTTACGCAACTTGCTCGGGGCTGGTCGGTGCGCGAAAGACCCCGTGTGTGCCGGATTCCCCGACAACCGTGTCGGGGTTCCCGACGCGACCGCTGCGGCTCCGCTTACGCTTCCTTCAGCCAGCGCCAGAGCTCAGGGATCGTCGGCCGCTTGCCGGTGGCCAGGAGTCCGGCCCGGAAGATCTTGGCCGAGGCCTTCAGCAGGCCCGCGATCGTCGCGACCGAGAGAAGGAGCGAGAGGGCGACCTGCCACGCCGGCGGCTCCGAGACGAGGAGCCGGATGAACATCGTCATCGGCGTGTAGATCGGGACGAGGGAGAGGACGACCGAGAGCGTCGAGTCGGGGTTCGTCAGGATCGGCATCATCAGGAACCACGGGACGAGGAAGACGATCATCACCGGGGTCAGGACCTGCTGCGCCTCCTTCTCCGAGCTGACGATCGCCCCGCCCGCGGCGTAGACGCCGACCGTCACCAGGTAGGAGAGGAGGAAGAAGACGACGAACCAGACCGCGATCGAGGGGCGGAGGACGGTGGAGAGGTCGAAACCGGCCGAGCGCGCCCCGGAGAGGCCGGCGGCGGCGACGACGCCCCCCATCGTCACCCAGACGGCCATCTGCGTCAGGCCGATCGCCGCCATCCCGAGGATCTTTCCGGAGAGGAGCTCCATCGGCGTCATCGAAGACACGAGGAGCTCGACGACCCGGTCCGTCTTCTCCTGGATGACGCCCCGCATCACCTCCTGCCCGTAGACGAGCGAGGGGATGAAAAGGAGGGCGAGGAAGAGCATCGCGAGGACGAAGCTCCCCTCCCCGCCGCGGCGCTCCTGCCCCGACTTCGTCACCTGGACGGTCTCGACCGGCAACGGCGCGAGGATCAGCTCCAGCTCCGCCGGCGGCAGGCCGCGCGCGGCGAGGCGCTCCCGCTGGAGGGCGCGGTTCACGGCGCGCCCGAGGCGGTCCTGGGCGAGGAGGTCGGCCGCGGAGCGGCTGAAGTAGGTGAGGTGCGTGAGAGGCCGCTCGAAGGCGTCGGCCGGAACGAGGAGGACTCCGTCGAGGCGCCGCTCCTTCGGCGTCCGCTCGAGGGAAAGGCGCTCGAGGTAGGGACCTACCGCGTTCTTCGGGTCGACGGTGAAGAGGTCGACGTACTCGGGGACGATCCGGCCGGTCGGCACGTTCGTGCCCCGGCCTCGGGCAAAGGCCGATCGCTCGGCCGGCGCCTCTCCCGCGAGCCCCTCGACGGCGGCGCGGAGGCGCCCGGTGCCGTCCAGGACCGCGACCCGCCGCTCGCCCATCCCGCGCGAGGCCAGGAGCGCGGGGACGAGCATGAGCGCCCCGAGCAGGAACGGCGCGAGGACGGTCATGATCAGGAACGACGGCTTCTTCACCGTCTCGCGGTACTCGCGCTTCAGGACGGCCCAGAGCTTCCTCACGCCGCCTCCTCGGCCGAGGGCTCTCCGACCGCCTCGAGGAAGACCTCCTCGAGGGAGGGGGCGACGACCTCGAACCGCAGGACGCGCAGCCGTCCCGCCGCGGCCGCGAGGAGCTCCTGCGTGTCGGCGCCCGGCGCGAGCCTCAGCTCGGCGCGGTTCGTGTCGACCCGCGCCGACGCGACGATCGGGAGCTCCGCGAGGAACGCGCCGTCTCCCGTGAACTCCAGGTGGACGGCGTCCCGCCCGCCCGTCGCCTTCACCTCGGCGAGCGGGCCCGAGCGGACGACCTTCCCGGCGTGGACGAGGACGATCTCGTCGCAGAGCTTCTCCGCCTCGCCCATCTGGTGCGTCGAGAGGAGGATGGCGCGCCCCTCCGCGGCCAGCTCGCGGAGGAGCCGCCGGACGAGGACGACGTTCACCGGGTCGAGGCCCGAGCCCGGCTCGTCCAGGACGACGAGCTCCGGGTCGAAGAGGAGCGCGCCCGCGAGCTGGACCTTCTGCTGGTTCCCCTTCGAGAGCTCCTCCACCTTGCTGTCCTTCTTCTCCCACAGCTCGAAGCGCTTCAGCCACCGCTCGGCGGCAGGCCTCATCGAGGCCGGAGGACGCCCCTTGATCTCGGCGAGGAAGAGGAGGTGGTCGAGGACGCGCATCTTCCGGTAGAGGCCGCGCTCCTCCGGGAGGTAGCCGAGCCGGTCGCGCGCCCCCTCGACCGCCGCGCCGAAGAGCTCCACGCGGCCGCGATCGGGCCGGAGGACGCCCGTGATCATCCGGAGCGTCGTCGTCTTGCCGGCGCCGTTCCGGCCGAGGAGCCCGGTGATCCGGCCGGCGGTCACCTCGAACGAGACGCCGTCGACGGCCTTCACCGAACCGTAGTGCTTCACGACGTCGTGGAGGGAGAGGACGCGGCTCACGGGGCGGCATCTTACGCACCCCGGAGCGCGCCGGTCGAAGCGTATCCTCGGGAGCCGAACCGCCATGAAGCGCCGCGCCTCCGTACCCGCCCTCCTCGCGATCTTCGCCCTCACCTCCTGCGCGTCGGGGGGCGGCGTCGACCGGGCCCTCGTCGAGGCGGGCCGCAAGGTGCGCCGGGAGCAGCCGCCGCCCACCGCCGCCGAGCTCCGGCTCGAGGTGGACTCCTTTCTCGACAACGAGCTTCCGCTCTTCCGGAAGAGGGCCGAGCAGCGCATCGAGCGGGAGCTGAAGCTCTGGCGGGCGACGTTCGTCGGCGGGGCGGCGCTGGGCGTCCTGGCCGCGTCGTCCGGGAGCATCGCCGGCTCCGGAGACGCCGCGAAGGCGTCCCTGGTCGGCGTCGGCGGAGCCGCCGCGATCCTCGGCGGCGTCGGCTACTACGTGCGGACGCCGAAGCACCGGGCCTGCATCACGTTCCTCGACGCGGCGCGCGCCGACCTCTCCTCCTGGCGGAGCCAAGCCATTCCCCCCGGCGACGGGACCGTCACTCCCGCCGTCTGGCACGCGTGGGTCGACCGCGTGGCGTCGATCCGCGCCGCCGAGCCCTGCGCGAAGAGCCGCTGACCGGCGGCCCTCAGCCGACCGATCCTCGCGCGGCGATCGCCTCCGCGAGCGCGACGAGTCGCTCGGCCTCCCGCGCGTGGAGCTCCTCGACGAGGCGCCGTTCGTGGACGACGACGCCCCGCCCCTCGGTGCGGGCGGCGCTCCACGTCGCGAGGAGCCGGCGGGCGTCGTCCACTTCCGCCGGGTCGGGCGCGAACGCACGGTTCGCGGCGGGGATCGTGCGGGGGTGGATCAGCGTCTTGCCGTCGAAGCCGAGGTCCCGCCCCTGCCGGCAGGCCGCCGCGAATCCCTCCTCGTCCTCGAGCGCGAGGTGGACGCCGTCGAGCGCCGCGAGAGCGTGGGCGCGGGCCGCGAGGACGATCGCGGAGAGGGCGTGGAGGAGCGGCTCCCGCCCCGGGACGTGCCGCGCGCGCAGCTCCTTCGTCAGGTCCGAGGTCCCGGCGACGAGGCCGGCGACGGACGGGTGCGCGCTCGCGAGGAGGTCGGCGGCGAGGACGCCGCGGGGCGTCTCGATCGTCAGCCAGAGCGCCTGAGCCGCCGCCGTGCCGGACGCGGCGAGGATGCCCGCGGCCTCCCGGACGTCCTCGGGAGTCTCCACCTTCGGCAGGACGATCCCGTCCACCGGCAGGCGGGCGATCGCGGCGAGGTCGTCCCGGTGCCACGGCGTCCCGCGCGCGTTCACGCGGACGAGGAGCTCGCGCGGGGCGAATCCGCCCGCGGCGACGGCCTCGACGACGGCGCGGCGGGCGGGCTCCTTCGCTTCCGGCGCCACGGAGTCCTCGAGGTCGAGGATCACGCCGTCGCAGGGAAGCGTCCGCGCCTTCGCGAGCGCCTTCGGGTTCGAGCCGGGGACGTAGAGGACCGAGCGGCGCGGGCGCGGCGTCTCGGCGGGGCCTTCGCCGCGGGGAGAGATCGGCGCGGACATGCGCCGGATTCTAGGGACACGCCACGACCTGGCCCAGAATGGAAGCGATGTCGACCTTCGGCCTCGTCCTCGTCGTCGGGGTCCCGCTCCTCGTCCTCCTCGTCTACCTCGAGGGGAAGCGGCAGGCGCGCATCTACGGCCCGCCGAGCGCCCGCCCGAACCTCGCCGGCGCGGGACTGCTGGAGCTTCAGAAGCACCTCCAGGCCGACCGTCATGTCGACACCCTCGTCGAGCAAGTGCGGAACGAGGCCGTAGAGACCGAGCAGGACGCGGGGTCGGAAGGTGGGGGCTCTCGGGGCGCCGCGGAGCGCCGGTCGGGATCTGCTTTGAAGCGTCGTCCGGCCTGATCCCGAAGAGCGCGCCGAGGTCGGCATCGGCTTTGCCTTGTACGCCGCGTGCGCCCGTCGAAGCGAGAAAGGTGGCGCGGAATACGACTTCCGTGGCGCGTCGTGGAACACGATGTCCCACGGTGGGACACGTGTCTGCGCTCGATCGGCCTCCTCGGTGTTCTCCTCCTCGCGGCCGCTCCCCTCGCGGCACAGGATTCCGCGACGGCCACGGCCTCGGCGACGGCCGGGATCGCCGGGGCGATCCGGATCACGAACACCGGGGACCTCGCGTTCGGCGACGTCCTCCCCGGGGCGGCTCCCGGGACCGTCCGGGTCGACGTCACGATCGGGCGCACGCCGACCGTGACGCGCACGGCGGCGGGCGGGGCGCAGCTCGCCGGATCTGTCTACTCAGCGGCGACCTTCTACCTCCAGCAGACGGGAAGCTGGTGGCCCTGGGTCCGGGTGACCCTGCCGTCGGGACCGGTCACGCTGACCCGCGTGGGCGGGGGAGCGACGATGACGGTCGACAGCTTCGAGACGAACTGCAACGGCGCCGGGATCTTCTCCTGCCCGACGATGCCGCTGACGCTCTACGTTGGCGCCCGGCTGAACGTCGCCGCGAACCAGCTCCCCGGCGTCTACTCGGGGACGTTCGCCGTCACGGCCCACCAGCCCTGAGCGCCCGCCCGGAGACGGTCACGGGCGTCGGCGAGCCGGATCCGTGGCTGGAGCCAGGCTCTCCGGCCCGAAGGCCCCGGGGCTCTTCGCGACGGACTCGGCGATACCCACCTCTTGACGGCATCCGGATTGCGTGTGTGTCACCGTGTGCCCTGAAACACCTGACACACGGCCCGATACGAAACACGGATGAACCGAACTGACACGTTCCGTCCCAAAACGAGACGGAGCAGGGGGAGTGAAGAAATGAAGAAGACCACCCTGATCGCCCTGACCGCCCTCGCCGCGATCGCCATGCTCGTTCCGGCCGGGAGCGCGATGGCCCAGAGCTCCACGAGCGCCAACGCGAACGCGACGGCGACGATCGTCACGCCGATCACACTGACGCGCACCGCGGATCTCCGGTTCGGCGAGGTCGTCGCGAGCACGGCGGACGGAACCGTTGTAATCACGTCCGGCGGAGCGAAGTCGGCTACCGGCGGTGTGACGGCTCTCAGCGGCCTCCCGCACGGCGCAGCGGCGTTCACCGTGGGCGGCGGCGCGAATCGGACCTTCTCGATCACTATCCCGACGACGGACGTGACGATTACGAAGATCGCGTCCACGGAGACCATGACGGTCAACGCGTTCACGTCGAGCCTCGGTTCGTCCGGCACCCTCAGTTCTGGAGGTGCCGCGACTCTGAACGTCGGCGGCACCCTGAACGTCGGCGCGAGCCAGACCACCGGAAACTACTCTGGCGAGTTCTCGGTTACGGTCGCCTACAACTAAGTCCGGTTCACTCCCCCACGCTCCCGCGCGGCGTTTCGCCGCGCGGGAGCGAACCGGAGGAGACGCACCCATGCGATTCCGCCAGACCCAGATTGCCGGAGCGGGCCTCCTCGTCGCCGTGAGCCTCTCGGCATCGGCGCTGGGGCAGCAGCCCGCCCCGATCGCGATCACGGCGGACCGCGACCTCGCCTTCGGGTCGATCGCTCCGGGACCTGCGGGCGGGAGCGTGACGGTCGATCCGGCCGGCGGACGGACGGCGGCGGGAGTCGTCGTCCTCGGGAGCGGATTCGGGGCCGCGTCGTACACGATCCGGATCAGCGGCGGAAACCCGCACTACACGATCACGCTGCCTTCCTCGGTCTCGCTTCTGGGCCCCGGCGCAGCCAGGATGACGGTCGACACGTTTGTCAGCGACCCCGCCGGCACCGGGAAGGTCGACCCCAGCGCAGGGCGCATCGGCACTCTTGCGGTCGGCGCGACGCTCCGCGTCGGTCCCAGCCAGCCATCCGGCTCCTACTCGGCGCCGTTCCTCGTGATGGTGAACCTGGGCAACTGATGAGGTACGGAGCCGCTCCCCCCGCCCCCGGCCGGCCGGTTCTCCGGTCGGCAGCCTTCGCGGTTACCCTGCTCGGTCTCCTCGCGGCCTCGCGCCTCGAGGCGCAGGGTTCGGCTACGTTCGTCTCCACCGCCTCGGCCGCGATCGCCGGTTCCCTCCGGATCACGAACACCGGGCCCCTCAACTTCGGCGACGTCCTCCCCAGCGCGGCGCCGGGCACGGTCTCCGTGAACCTGACGACCGCCGCGACGCCGATCGTCACCCGGGCAGCGACCCCGGGCGCGAGCCTCTCGGGCGCGGCGTTCTCGGCCGCGACGTTCCTCGTCGAGCGGACCGGGTCCGGCAACCCTCACGTCTACGTCACGCTCCCGACGGCGCCGGTCACGCTCACCCGGTCGGGAGGCGGAGCGTCGATGACGGTCGACACTTTCCGGTCGAACCTGAGCGCGTCCTGCAACGGCAGCTCGCCGGGACCCTGCCCGTCCGCGCCCTTCACGCTCTGGGTCGGCGGCCGGCTGAACGTCGGAGCGAACCAGGCTCCCGGCGTCTACTCCGGGACGTTCGCCGTCACCGCGCACCAGTTCTGATCCGAGTGGACGCTGGACGCGCCGCGGGCGAGTGCCCGACACTCCCCACGGAGGTGGCATCCCGATGAGGTCCCGACTCGGTGCCCTCGCACTCGCGCTCTCCCTGGGAGCCTCCCCGGTTCTGGCTGCGCCGCAGGCGCCGCCTGCGGCCGAGCCGACGAAACCCGCGCTGCCCGGATCGGGTGGCGCCGGCGACCTCCTCGTCGCGCCGACGCGCGTCGTCCTCGAGGGGACGAAGCGGGGAGCGGAGCTCACGCTCCTGAACGTCGGGGCCAAGCCCGCGACCTACCGGATCAGCTTCCTCGAGATGGAGATGACCCCGGAAGGGGAGCTGAAGGAGCTGGCGACGCCGCCGCCGGAGAAGAAGCTCGCCTCGAAGCTGATCCGCTACGCGCCCCGGGAGGTTCTCCTCGAGCCCGGCGTCTCGCAGACGATCCGCCTTCAGGTCCGGAAACCCGCCGACCTCGCGACGGGGGAGTACCGCTCGCACCTCCTCCTCCGGGCCGTTCCGGCCGCGGAGGAGCCGAAGCCCGCGGGGGAAGGCGAGGAGCGGACGTTCCAGATCCGACTGATCCCCGTCTTCGGCGTGACGATCCCGGTCATCGTCCGGCACGGGCCGGTGTCGACGCAGGCCTCCCTCTCGGGCCTCGAGCTCGTGGACGGACCTGATGGGAGCGCCGCGGCGCGCGTCACGATCGGCCGGACGGGGACCGCGTCGCTCTACGGCAACCTCACGGTCCGTTACGCGCCTCCGGGAGGCACGGAGACGATCGTGGGCGAGGTGAACGGCGTAGGCGTCTACACGGAGATCTCCGAGCGCCGCCTCACGGTCCCGCTCCGTCCGCCCCCGGGCGTGACGATCGGCGCCGGGACGCTCCGGGCCGTCTATCGGGAAGCGGAGGAGGACGGGAAGCTCCTCGCGGAGACGAAGCGCGACCTGCGTTGACCGGATGAGCCTCCGGCGCGCCCTCGCGGCGTCCATCCTCGCGGCCTTCGTGGCGGGCCCCGTCGCCGGGGCCACCGCCCGCGCTTCGACCGGAGGCCGGCCGCAGGAGTTCGTCCCCCGCCCCGGCGCGGGAGGCCCCCGCCCCCAGCCCGCGCCCGGGTGCC
>JAGOBQ010000447.1 GCA_017999215.1 Thermoanaerobaculia bacterium | reverse complement strand
CGCGCGCCGCCTTCGCCTTCCGCGCGCCGGGGTCCTCCTGGAGGACCCCCCCCGCGCCGTCCGAGCCGCCCGGTTCCTCGCCCGCCTGCCCGGCTTCCGCCTCGACCCCCTCATGCGCCCCGAGCTCGCCGCCGCCGCGCGGAAGCTCGACGCCGTCGCGCCCGAGCGCCGCCTCGCGGAGCTCGACGAGGTCCTCGCCGCCGAGCCCGCGCCCGCCGCTCGCGCCCTTCGTCAGCTCGAGACGTGGGGCGGTCTCGCGGCGCTCCTCCCCGGCATCGCAGTGTCGGAGCGCCGCCGCGGGCTGGCCGCGCTCGGATCGGCTCGGCGCGACGCCCCGCCCGCGCTCTTCCGGGCGCTGCTCCTCTCGGGAGCCCCGCCGGACCGCGCGGCCGCCGCCCTCGACGCGCTCCGGACCAGCCGGAGCGACCGGCGGCTCGCGGCGACGCTCGCCGGCCTGCCCGCTCCGTCCCCCCGGCCCGACGCGACCGAGGCGATCCGGCTCCTTCGCCGCGCCGCTCCCTTCTCGCGCGAGGCGATCGCGTTCGTGGAGGCGACCGGCGGGCGGGCCGGCCGGGCTCTCGCGCGCCTCGCCGACGCGGCCCTCGCCGCGCCCGGCGCGCTCGGCCGGCTCCTGAATCCCCGGCGCCCCTTCCCCGTCTCCGAGGTCGCCGCGATCCTCGGCGCCGCGGGACCGGAGCTCGGGCGCGCCCTCGAACGCCTCGACGACGCCCTCGCGACCGGAGCCGTCCACGGGGCCCGTCAGGCGCGTGCGTTCCTGTCGGGACGCCTCCGGTACGCCCCCGCGCGAAGCCGGCGGAAGCGTCTCCCGGTATAAGCTTCGTGCGAGGATCTGGAACATGGACCTGACCGAACTGTTGAAGTTCGTGACGAAGAAGGAGGCGTCGGACCTCCACCTGAAGCCGGGCCGCCCCCCGCTCCTCAGGATCAACGGGCGCCTCGTCCCGCTGAAGACCGATCCGCTCCAGCCCAAAGAGATCGAGGACATGGTCCTCACGATCCTCACGCCGCACCAGAAGGAGAAGCTGACGGCGAACTACGCCGTCGACATCGGGTACGGCATCCAGGGGCTCGCCCGCTTCCGCGGCAACATCTTCCTCCAGCGCGGGAGCTGGTCCGCCGTCTTCCGGCGGATCCCGTTCACGATCCCGGGCGTCGAGGAGCTGCACCTGCCGGACGTCGTCCAGACGTTCTGCGACTACCCGTCGGGCCTCGTCCTCGTGACCGGGCCGACCGGCTCGGGCAAGTCGACGACGCTCGCGGGAATCATCAAGGGGATCACCGAGCGCCACCCGGTCCACGTCGTGACGGTCGAGGACCCGATCGAGTACCTCTTCCAGGACAACCTCGGCTCCGTCTGCCAGCGCGAGGTCGGGACGGACACGGTCTCCTTCCACGAGGCGCTGCGCAACGCGATGCGGCAGGACCCGGACGTCATCATGGTCGGCGAGATGCGCGACTGGGAGACGATGCAGACGGCGATCACCGCCGCCGAGACCGGGCACCTCGTCTTCTCCACGCTCCACACGAACAACGCCGCGCAGACGATCGACCGCATCCTCGACAGCTGCCCCGGCGGCCAGCAGAACCAGGTGAGGCGGCAGGTCGCGCTCGTCCTCCGCGCCATCTGCTCCATGCAGCTGATCGAGAGGATCGACGGGCAGGGGCGCATCCCGGTCATCGAGATCCTCGTGAACTCCCCGAAGATCACGAAGCTGATCGAGGAGGGGCACTCGAACGAGATCCTCGACGAGATCGAGTCGTCGGTCACCTACTACCGGATGCAGTCGATGAACCAGTCCCTTCTCGCGCTCCTCGTGAACGGGGCGATCGACTACGAGAAGGCGATGCAGCTCACCGCGGACCCCGAGGACCTCTCCTTGAAGCTCCGCAAGCTCTTCCCCCAGATCGAGGAAAAGTTCCGAGGAGGAATCATGGCCCCGTCCGCGAACGACTTCTCCGCCATTACCGAGCTCATGGACGTCAAGAAGCTCTACGAGGAGGCGGAGGAGAAGTGGAAGCTCCGCCTCCAGGAGAAGGACGACCTGATCGCGAACCTCGAGGCCGACCTCCAGTCCAAGGACCGGGTCCTCGAGGCGAACACGATGGGGAGCCAGGAGCTGGAGAGCGAGCTGCAGAAGGCGCGGCAGGAGAACGAGCGGGTCCGCCAGGAGGCCGCCGCCCGGATCGCCCAGCTCAACGAGCGGATCAAGGAGCTCAACAACCGGATCATGGGCGGCGCCGCCCCCCCCTCCCCGGGGACGCCGCAGTCGGGCTTCTTCAAGCGATAGGCGAACGGAACGATTCCGCGCCGGCTCCGGCGCCCGCTAAACTCGCCCTCGAGTGTCCCCTGCCGCGCGCCGCGCGCTTCTCCTCGCGGGCGGAGCCCTTCTCGCCGCCGGTGTCGCGGCGGGGATCGCGTTGCTCCGGATCGATCGCGCCGTGACCCGCGCGGCGGCGCCCGCGGCGTTCCGTGCCGAGAGCGTCCGCCCCCTGGGATTCGAGGCGATGTCCTCGTCCCGCACCGCGGGCGACGTCGCCGGAGACGGAGCGGTCCTCGGCGCGGCGGAGGTTTCCGGCGAGCTCCTTCTCGCCACCGGCTCCGGCCTCGAGGCGGGGGACCGGACCCTCGACGTCCGCGACGGCCTCCCCTCCCTGCGCGTCGGCGCCGTGGCGTCGTGGCGCGGGACGCCCGTGTTCGCCCTCGAGCGCGGCGGGTGGGGCCGGATCGGGCCTTCGGGGCCGGAGCGAGCGGCCTCGGGCTTCGATCCTCTCGAGGTGCGCGCCTTCGCCGAGACCGACGGGGGCGAGCTCCTCGTCGGCGCCCGCCAGGGGCTCTTCCGCGCCGCCGTCGGGGCGGCCGAGCTCGAGAAGCTCGACGGCGCGTCGGTCCTCTCGCTCGCGGTCCTCCCGTCGGGCGAGGTCGCCGCGGGGGGAGAGACGGGCCTCCGGATCGTCGCGCCGGGCCGCGCGGAGGCGCGCCTCGTCGCGACGCCCGACCGCTGGGTCTCGCGCGTGGCGGTGATCGGCGAGAGGCTCTGGGCCGCCACGGCGACGGGAGCGGCACACGGACCTCTCGACGCCGCGGCGCTGACGGCGCACCCGCGTGGGGCGGACGCCGTCGACGGGGTCGCCTTCGAGGGCGCGTTCCATTTCGTCCCCGCCGACGCCCCGCCCCGCCTCGCCTCGCTCCTCCCCGACGGGAGCCGCCGCGAGGTCCCCGCACCGGAGCGCTTCCGTCGCCTCCTCGTCGCCGGAGGACGCCTCCTCGCCGACGGTCCGTCCGGCCTTCGGCGCCACGACGCGGCGCGCGGCTTCGAGCTCGTCCGCGCGGCGACGCCCGGAATCCCCGCGGCTCACGTGAACGCCCTCGCCGCCGACGGCATGCGCCTCTGGCTCGGCTTCTTCGACGGGGGCCTGGCGACGGCCGACCCGCGCGAGTCGCCTCTCCGCGCCCGGCCGGCGCCTTCGGGCGACGCCTGGGGCGTCAACGCGATACTGCCGATGGCCGGCGTCGTCTACGCGGCGACGCTCCGCGGGGCCTTCCGGATCGAGGGCGACGACGTCCGCCCGATCGACGGGGCCGGCGCCGCGTTCGCGCTCGCGCAGACGACGTCCGGTCTCGCGATCGGCTACGGGCAGGGGGTCCTCCTGCCGGCGCGCCGCCTCCTCTCGGCCTGGCACGGCCTGCCGGGGAACCAGGCCTACGCGCTCGCGCCGGACGGCGCGTCGCTCTGGGTCGGGACGCCGACCGGCCTCGGCCGGGTCGAGCGGCAGCGCGTGTCGGGCCGCGTCCTCCCGGGCGAGGGGAAGCTCCCCCATCCCTGGGTGACGGCGCTGCTCGCCGGCGAAGACGGCCTCTGGATCGCGACCTACGGCGGGGGGATCGCCGTCCGCCGCCGGGGCGGCGAGGAAGCCCCCTTCGATCCGTTCCCCGAGACGCGGGGCCTCAAGGTGAATGCCGGCGCGCTCCTCGCGCTCCCCGACGGCCGGCTCTGCGCGGGCACCCAGGGCTCCGGCGTCTGGTGCTCCGACCGGGCCCGGACGCGCTTCGCGCGCCTCGACCTCCCCCTTCCCTCTCCCGACGTCTTCTCCCTCGCCGCGTTCCCGAAGGAAGCTCCCGAGCACCTCTTCGCCGGCACGTCGGAGGGTCTCCTCCGCCTGCCGGCCGACGCCCTTCCGGAGACACGATGAAACGAGCCGCGCTCCTCGCCCTC
>JAGOBQ010000446.1 GCA_017999215.1 Thermoanaerobaculia bacterium | reverse complement strand
CCCCCCAGGTCCGAGGTAGAGCACACCGTTCCCGGTAGGGCTGCTAGGATGAGCCCACCATGCACGTCGAGGTCCGAAAGAAGGGCGACGTCGTCGTCGCCGACCTGACCGGGCGGCTCGTGGGGGGGATCGGGGACGAGATCCTCCGCGAGGTCGTGAACGAGCTCCTCGCCGAGGGGTGGAAGAAGATCCTCCTGAACCTCTCCGGGGTCCAGGTCGTCGACAGCGCCGGGATCGGGGAGCTGGTCGCGAGCCACAAGCTCTGCAACAAGCTCGGCGCCCAGCTGCGGCTCCTCCGGCTTCCGAAGAGGGTCAAGGAGACGCTCCACCTGGCGGCCCTCCTCCCCGTCTTCCACGTCTTCGAGGACGAAAAGGACGCCCTGCACGACCTGGCGGCCCCGGCCGAGCCCTCCGCCCTGGGCTGACCGGCGCCGCCTCCGGCCCCCTCAGGGCGGCGTCGGAATCCGCCGAACGGGGACGACGACCGGCGGGACCTTCGCCTTCGCGGCCGCCTTCTCGTCCCTCTTCACGCTCGTGCATCTGAGGAGGACCTCCTCGCCGTCGAGGTTTCGGAACGTGCGCCTCTGCGTTGCGACGACGATACCGAAGCGCGGGGAGACGCGATGGCCCGGTGAAATCCCCGTGCCCGAGATCCGTCGTAAGAGGGGCGTGCGGCGCGACCGACGCCCCGCGCCACGGAGACGCGACATGAACGGATTCGCGACGAGGCCCCGAACCGGAGAAGAGCTCGACCGCAGGATCCGGATGGAGTGGGCGGTCCGGCAGGTGCAGAGGGGCTTCAAGGACGTTCAGGAAGCCGCTCTCGCCGCCCGCATCCCCGTGCCCCACCTCGCGTCCGCCGTCGGAGCCGACGCCTGAGTCGTCGCCGCCGCCGCGCACGCGAGACGAATCGTTCCGAAAGATGAACGGGGGCGGCGACCCTTGCAGGCCGCCGCCCCCTTGAGCTCACGGGAAGGTTCTTCTACCTCTAGGGCTGGAGCTCGGACGTCACGACCGCGCCGCCCATCTGAGGGAGCGTCGTGGAGGTCTTCACGACCTTCCGGCTCGCGGAGTCGACCCAGAGCGTCGTCGCCCCGGGCTCCCCCTCGGCCGAGGTGAGCTCGATCTTCCATGCCGAGAACGTCCCCGCGGCCACCTTCACCTCCTCGGTGCCGGCGACCTTCAGCTGTCGGAGAGTGGCCTTCTGCTTCTGCACGTCGAAGTTGCGGTACGTCGCCGCGTACCCCGCGGCGAGCGGGAGGGACGCGATCGAGTCGTACGCCGCGTTCCCGTCGGCGAAGAGCGGGCCGCCGAGGTCGGCCGAGATCGGCTTCGGCTCGGCTCCCATCGCCATCGTCCCGGTCGCCTTGCCGTCGGCGAAGGCGAGCTCGATCGCCACCGGGCCCTGCCGGATGCTCCGCTTCACCGGGATCAGCGTTCCTTTCGCCAGCGTCGTGACGTCGGTCGCCTCGCCCATCGGCATCTTCGCCGTGTCGGAAACGACCCAGGTCTCGCCGTCCGCCTTGATGACGCGAGTCGCGGAGACCTGCATGCTCTGTCCGCCCGCCGAGATCGTTCCGGCGTAGACGTAGGTGCCGGGAACGAGCTCCGCAACCGGCTTCGGTGCGCCGACGGCGGCCGCGTCGACCTTCTTCGCGAGCGTGACCGTCTTCGGGTCGACGGTGATCTCCTTGAGGCGGGCGACGACCTCGGGCGTCCCGCCCTCCTGGAACCGGCCGCCGAGGTGCTTCGCGAGGAAAGCCTCGGAGGCGGCCATCGCCGCCATGTTGTTGACGGGGCGGGCGAAGCCGTGCCCCTCGTCGGGGGCGCAGATGTACTCCACCGGGAAGCCGCGGTCGCGCAGCGCGATGACGATCTGGTCCGACTCGGCCTTCTTGACGCGCGGGTCGTTCGCCCCCTGGATGACGAGGAGCGGCTTGACGATCTTCGTCGCCGAGTTGAGCGGCGAGGCGGCCTCGAGGAGCTTCTTCCCCTCGGGCGTGTTCGGGTTCCCCATCCGCTCGTGGAAGATGATCCGGATCGCCTCCCAGTACGGCGGGATCGTCTCGAGGAGCGTCAGGAGGTTCGACGGGCCGACGAGAGAGACGCCCGCGGCGTAGAGGTCCGGGGTGAAGGTCAGGCCGGCGAGAGTCGCGTAGCCGCCGTAGGAGCCGCCCATGATGGCGACCCTCTTCGGGTCGGCGATCCCTTCCTTCACGAGGTGCTTGACGCCCCACGTGATGTCGTCCTGCATCTTCAGGCCCCACTCCTTGTTGCCGGCGTTCAGGAACTTCTTCCCGTAGCCGGTGGAGCCGCGGAAGTTCGGGGCGAGGACGGCGTAGCCGCGGTTCGCGAACCACTGGGCGTAGTTGTTGAAGCCCCAGGAGTCGCGGGCCCAGGGGCCCCCGTGCGGGAAGACGACGAGGGGAAGACCCTTCGCGGGGACACCCTTCGGAACGGTCAGGTAAGCCGGGATCATCAGCCCGTCGGAGGACGGGTAGCTGATCGGCGTCATCGGAGCCATGTGCTCGCGCGGGAGGCGCTCGCGGGAGACGTACTCGACGGAGAGCTTCTTCGACTTGCGGTCGAAGAGGTAACGCGTCCCCGGGTCGACGTCGGAGTAGGCCGTCACCATCCAGAGCTGGTCGTCGGCCGTGGCGCCGGCGGGGATGATCTCTCGGCCCGGGAGCTTCTTCTCGAGGAGGCGGTAGTCGGCCTCCCACGCCTTGTCGCGGAAGTAGATCCGGGTCTTCTCGTCTTCGTAGGTCGTCGCGGCGAGCTCGTCCGTCGCCTCGGAGAAGATCGCGTTCCCGAAGTCGACGCGCCCCTTCGGGTCGATCTCGACGGGCTCTTCCTTCCCGGTGGCCGGGTCGAAGAGGAGGAGGGCGGCGAGGTCCGAAGCGCCCTTGTTCGACTCCATGTAGACCCGCTTACCGTCCTTGTGGAATCGAACCGGGCCGCAGCTCTCGAAGACGCTGCAGGAGTAGATCTTGACGAAGCCTTCCGGGTCGACCCGGAGGACCTCGGTGTCGCCGTTCTCGGCGATGCGGGCCGCGAGCCGGAGCTGGCCGTCGAGGTCGAAGACCCATCCCGAGATCTTCTCGGTGTTCTTCTTCAGGAGCGTCCGCTCGCCCGTCGAGATCTTCACCTTGTAGACGTCATGCCAGGCGGCGTCGCGGTCGTTCAGGCCGATGAAGACGGTGTCGGGGTCCTTCTTCGGAACGGCGTAGATCTGCGCCCGGACCCCCTTGGCGTCGGAGAGGTTCCGCGCGGGGGGGGCGTCCTTGCCGGCCTCCGCCTTCGCGGCCGGGTCGACGGCCCAGACGTTGAAGTTCTCGTCGCCCTCGTTGTCCTTCACGAAGAGGATGTACTTCGAGTCGCGGCTCCAGAAGAAGCCGGCCACCGGGCGCTTGGGCTCGGCGGTGACGAGACGGGCCTTGTCGTACGGGTCGCCCGTCTTCTTCACCCAGACGTTCCGGGTCTCCTTCCAGGGCTTCAGGAAGGCGGTCCACTTCCCGTCGGGGGAGAGCTGGGCGCCGGCGATCTCCGGGTTGCCGAAGAAGAGCTCCCGGTCGAGGAGCGGCGGGAGCCCCTTCGGGGCGGGGGCGGCGGCGGATACCGCCATCGGAACGGCGAGAGCCGACGCGAGCAGGAGCCGCGCGAGGCGCGGCCGGAAAGGCGAACAGGTCATCGTCGAGGCCTCCTTGAGCCTGTAGGGAGCGTGCGGTTGCACTCGTTATCGAAGTACGTCACCGGTTTTACGAAGTTCCATTCGGAGACGGGGTCTCCGCATGCGTGGCCGTGATGAGGCGGGCCGAGCGGGCCCACGTGAGGTAGCTCCAGGCCCACTGGACGAGGACGAGGACGCGGTTGCCGAACTGAACGATGTAGAGGAGGTGGACGAAGAGCCAGGCGAGCCACGCCGGATACCCGCCGAACCGGAGGCCGCCGATCTCGGCGACGGCGGAGGCGCGTCCGATCGTCGCGAGGCTCCCCTTGTCCACGTAGCGGAAGGGGCGCGGGGGCCGCCCCTCGAGCCGGTCCCGGATCGTACGCGCCACGTGCCTTCCCTGCTGCATCGCGACCGGGGCGACCCCCGGGAGGGGTCGGCTCGACGGACCGGGAAAGAGCGCCAGGTCGCCGATCACGAAGAGCTCGGGCCGCCCCGGGAGCGTCAGGTCGGGCTCCACGACTACCCGCCCCGCCCGGTCGACCTCGGCGCCGGCCGCGCGGGCGAGGAGG
>JAGOBQ010000445.1 GCA_017999215.1 Thermoanaerobaculia bacterium | reverse complement strand
GCCCAGGACCCCGCAGGCGGCGGCCCTCCGTGGGGAGCTCGACGAGGCCCGCGCGTCGCTCGCGTCGCTCCGGCGCGAGATGCAGGCGATGCACGAGGAGATGCAGACGTCGCAGGAGGAGCTCAAGTCCGCGAACGAGGAGCTCCAGTCGACGAACGAGGAGCTCCAGTCGACGAACGAGGAGCTGACGACCGCCAAGGAAGAGATGCAGTCGATGAACGAGGAGCTCCAGACCGTCAACGCGGAGCAGGCCGCGCGGATGGAGGAGCTGACGCGGGCGAGCGACGACCTGAAGAACCTCCTCAACGGGGCCGACATCGCCACCGTCTTCCTCGACGGCGACCTGAAGGTCCGGAGGTTCACGACGGGGACGAGCCGCCTCTTCAAGCTGATCCCGGGCGACGTCGGCCGGCCGCTCACCGACGTGGCGAACGACCTGCGCGACACGGACCTCGCCCGCGAGGCCCGCGAGGTGCTGCGCACCCTCGTCCCGTCGCAGCGCCAGGCGCAGGCGGAGGGCGGCCGGTGGTTCGAGGTCCGCGTCCTTCCGTACCGCACCGTGGACAACCGGATCGACGGCGTCGTCATGACGTTCGTCGACATCACGCAGACCAAGGCGCTCGAGGCCCGGCTCCGCCGGGCGGCGGGAGGAGCGGTCGCCGGACCGGCACCGGACGGAGAGCGGCCGTGAAGACGGGGCGTCCCCCCTCCGGCAGCGACGCGGGACAGCTGCGCGCCCGGGCCGAGGAACGGCTCCGGGCGCGGCAGGAGGCGGCCTCGCTCGCCGGCGGGAACGAGGCGGACGCGCTCCGGCTCCTCCACGAGCTGCAGGTGCACCAGGTCGAGCTGGAGCTCCAGAACGCCGAGCTGGAGCGGAGCCGCGACGCCCTGGAGGCCGCGCTGGAGAGGTACACCGACCTCTACGACTTCGCCCCGGTGGGCTACCTCACCCTCACGCGCGACGGCGGCATCTACTCCGCGAACCTGACGGCGGCCGACCTCCTCGGCGTCCCGCGTGCCCGCCTTCTCGGCCGCCGCTTCGGGACGTTCCTCCTTCTTCCGGAGCGCCCCCTCTTCGACGCGTTTCTCGAGAGGACGCTCACCGACACGCAGCGGGAGACGTGCGAGGTTTCTCTGGAGCCGTGCGGGGGCGGGATGCGGACGTTCCGGGTCGAGGCGACGGCCTCGCCCTCCGGGAACGAGTGCCGCGTCGCGCTCCTCGACGTGACCGGCGAGCGGGCGGCCCAGGCGGAGGTCCTCCGGATCAGCGCCGGGCTCGAGGCCGCCGTCCGCGAGAGGACCGCCGAGCTGCAGGCGGCCAACGTCGAGCTCGAGTCGTTCGTCCAGTGCATCTCGCACGACCTCAGGGCGCCGCTTCGCGCGATCTCCGGGTTCGCGCAGGCCCTCGTCGAGGACTGCGGCGACGAGCTCCCCGCGCTCGCCGGGGATCACCTCGCGAGGATCCGGGCCGGAGCGGGGAGGATGGGCGCGATCATCGACGACCTCCTCCGCCTCTCCCACGTCGGGCGGTCCGATCTCGCGATGACCTCCGTCGACCTCGCCCGACTCTGCCGGGAGATCCTGACCGACCTGGCCGCGGGCTCGCCCGACCGACAGGTCGAGACGTCCGTGCCCGAAGCGATCCTCGTCCGCGGCGACGAGCCCCTCCTCCGCCTGATGCTCGAGAACCTCCTCGGAAATGCCTGGAAGTTCACCGCCGAGGCACCGAAGGGGCGGATCGAAGTCGGTTCACGCCGCGAAGCCGGCGGCCAGGTCGAGCTCATCGTCCGCGACAACGGGGCCGGTTTCGACATGGACCACGCCGGGAAGCTCTTCCGGCCCTTCCAGCGGCTGCACGAAAAGGACCGTTACCCAGGGACGGGCATCGGTCTTGCTCTCGTCGCCACGATCGTGAAGCGCCACAGCGGATCCGTTCGGGCCGAGGGCGCCGTGGGGGGCGGTGCCACGTTCCACGTCCGCCTCCCCGCGGCGGAAAGCCCTGCTTGAGCGGCGCCCCGATTCTCCTCGTCGAGGACAACCCGGACGACGCCTTCCTGGCCCGGCGCGCGTTGAGGGGTTGCAGCGTGACGGCCGACCTCGTCGTGGCCGCCTCCGGCGAGGAAGCGCTCTCCCTCCTCTTTCAGGACTCGGACGCGGGTCCGTCGGCGCTTCCGAAGCCGGTCCTCGTCCTCCTCGATCTCAAGCTCCCGGGGATCGACGGGGTCGAGGTGCTGCGCCGGATCCGTGCCGACGCGAGGACCCGGACGCTTCCCGTGATCGTCCTCTCTTCCTCCCGCGCGCAGCAGGACGTAGCGGCCTGCTACGAGCTCGGAGTCAACGGCTTCGTGCAGAAGGCCGTCGACTTCGACGAGTTCGAGGAGAGCATGAAGGCGCTGACCGCCTACTGGCTCCGGGTGAACGTTTCCCCGCGCCGGCTCCCCTGACCCCCCGGATGGTCCCGAACCGCGGGTGTAACTCCTTCAGAGCGGGATGAACCGGTTACGAAGAACCGGGCCGCGCCTCGCGAGCCGGAGCCCATCCCCGGCGCGCATCGGCGGGAGGAGTCGTGGCACACCCGTTGCGGAAAGGCCCGGCAGGAAAGCCCTTGCTTCCGGCGCGGCCGGCCCGGTCGTGTTCGCTCTGCGCGAACCGGGTCGGAGCCGGAGGGGGGCGCGCCGCGCGGCGCGGAAGGAGCCCACGATGTCGATCGCGAAAATCACCGAGATCTCCTCGACGTCCACTACCAGCTTCGAGGACGCTCTCCAGAAGGGCCTCGCCCGGGCGAGCAAGACGCTCCGCCAGGTCCGGAGCGCCTGGATCAAGGAGCAGCAGGTTCGCGTGAAGGACGGGAAGGTCACGGAGTACCAGGTGAACATGATGGTCACCTTCGTCCTGGACGACTAGACCGCAAGGGTGCGGGCCTTCGGGGTCTCCTTGCCGACGGCCCGATCGGAAGGCCCGCGCCTCTCCCGTCTTCTCCCGCCCTCGCGGCGCTTCGCCTACCGCACGCGCGCGAAGTCGATGAACCCTCGCTCCACGTCGGTCGACAGGAGCCTGACCGTCACCCGGTCGCCGACGTCGAGCCCGGCCTGGCCGCGCTCGACCCGGCCTTCGACCGGCGGCGAGATGACCCTCACCCAGGTCCCTTTCTCGCTGGCCCCGGTGACGACCCCGTCGAAGCGGTCGCCGATCCGTGTCGAGAGGAGGAGCGCCGCCGCCGACTTGCGCAGGTGCCGCTCGACCTTGTTGGCGTCGCTCTCCTTCTCCGTGCAGTGCCGCGCCAGCTCGTCGAGCGCGTCGGCCGTGTAGGGAGAGGGCGCGCCGGCCACCGCGGCCTTCAGGAGCCTCTGCGTGACGAGGTCGGGGTACCGGCGGTTCGGCGCGGTGGAGTGCGCGTAGTCCTTCACGGCGAGGCCGAAGTGCCCGGGAGCGTCCTCTCCCGGCCTCTCGACGACGTACGCACCCGCCCCCAGGAGCTTCACGATCACGAGGGAGAGGTCCGGGAAGCGGAGGGGGTCGGCGGCTCTGCGCTTCGCGAGGAAGAGGGCCAGCGCGCGGCTGTCGGGCTCGGCGGGGAGCGCCTCGCCGTGCTCGGCCGCGACCGCGACGATCCGCGGCCAGCGCGCCGGCTCCCGCACGACGCGGCGGAGCGAGGGGAGGCCCTTCTCCTCGAGGTAGCGCGCCGTGGCGCCGTTCGCGGCCACCATCAGGTTCTCGATGAGCTCCTTGGCGCGGTTCGGCTCCTGCGGCGCGAGGTCGACGAGCTTCTCCCCGTCGAAGACGGGACGCGACTCGGACGACTGGAGGACGAGGGCGCCCTCGGCGAGCCGGACCCCCTTCAGCGCCTGCGCCGCCTCGTCCTGCATCCGGACCTGCTCCTCCATCCCCGGCGTCGCGCGGATGCGCTCGGGCGTCGGCCCTTCGCCGTCCAGCCAGGCCGCGACCGCGTCGTAGGTGAGGCGGGCGTGGTTCCTGACGAGAGCGCGGGTCACGCTCGAGCTCGAGACGGCGCCGGAGGGCTCGACGACCATCTCGACGACGACCGCGAGGCGCTCCCCGTCCTCGTTCAGCGAGGTCAGGTCGTAGGAGAGCCGCTCGGGGATCATCGGGAAGACCCCGCCCGCCGTGTAGATCGACGTCGTGTTCGTGCGGGCGTGGCCGTCCGTCGCCGAGCCGTCACGGACGAAAGCGTCCACGTCCGCGATCGCGACGAGCAGCCGGACCGCTCCCCCGGGGAGCCTCTCGGC
>JAGOBQ010000444.1 GCA_017999215.1 Thermoanaerobaculia bacterium | reverse complement strand
GCTCGAGGACCTCCACCGCCCGCGCCGCCGAGAACTCCGTCTCGGGCGCGTCCGCGCCGCGCGGAGCGGGTGGTGCGGACCTCCAGGCGGAGAGGGCCGCGAGGGCGAGGAGGGCGAGGAGGGCCGCGGGGAGCCGGACGGCGCGCATCGGCGTCGAGAATAGTCGCGGATCACCCTCTCCGGCGCGGGATCGCGACGGTCACCCCTTCTTCACGCGCGCGAGGAGCTCCTTCACGGCGTCCCTGTGGACGAGGAACGCGAGCATCTTCAGCTTCACGTAGTCCTCGTGGAAGAAGTAGTAGCCGGGGTGGTCGTTGTTCCAGGAGCTCGACCAGGAGTCCTTCACGAGGAACCAGTCCTTCCCCTTCCGGTTCGTGACGCCGACGACGTGGAGCCCGTGGTCGTCCGTCGTGCTCCCGTTCGCGAAGCGGAACGCGCGGGCCGCCTCGTCGATGTACTCGGAAGGGAGGTCCCACGTCGGGACGACGGCGATGCCGGGGGGGCCGATGGAGTAGCCGGGCTCCGACATGTCGCCCGCGACGACGACGGAGAAGCCGCCCCGCACGGCTCCCTTGATCGCGGCGAGGAACGCGTCGAGCGGGACGTTGACGTACTCCTTCCCGTGCCACCAGTTGTCGGGGACGGCGTACTCGGCGTTCTCCCAGTACGGCTGCTCCATCGAGGAGAGGAACGCGACGTAGTCGTCGGGGTCGAGCCTCACGACCTTCGAGAGGTACTCCTTCGGCGTCATCGCCACGCCCTCGACGACGACGGTCTCGGGCGGGGCGCCGAGGTGGTGGTCCAGGATCGCGCGGACGGTCGAGACGACGGCGGCCTCGTTCCACGCCCCCGCGGCCTTCACGCCCTCGAGGTACGCCCGGATCTCGGCGTAGAGCGTCGCCTCGTGGTCGTGCTCCTTCCGCCCGCCGACGAGGCCCGTGTAGGCCTCGGCGGGGAGGGCGCCGTGCTCGCGCAGGGCGCGGAGGACGGCCGCCGGCTGCGAGCCCTCGCCGTAGACCGACGTCCCGCGCGAGCGGACCCAGCCCTTCGCCTTCTCGACGTGCTCCCAGTAGACGGTGTGGAGGACCGAGAGCCGGAGCTGCCTCTTCGTGAGCCGGTGGACCTCCGACTCGAGGAACGAGGTCGTCGAGAAGCACCAGCACATCCCCGAGAGCCCCTGGCAGACCGGAGGCTGGTGCCAGACGCTCGTGAACTCCGACGCACCCTTCGGAGCGTCGACGGCGGAGAAGTCGACCCACATCCGCTTCTTCGGGACGGCGTCGTCCGTCTTCCGGACCTCCGCGCGGATCGCGTCGAGCTTCGCGTCCTTCTTCTCGGCAAAGACGACGCCGTCCCGCCGTTCCTCGGCTGCGAGCGGGGGCACGGAGAAGGCGAGCAGGGCGGCGAGGGCGAGAGCGCTGCGTCTCATCGAAGACCTCCGAACGACGCAGTCTGGCGCGATCGGCCTCCGCCGGCAACCGGTGCCAGGCGTGAAATCGTGTATTGTTTGGTGCGACGGGTGCGAGGCAGCCGCGCGGCCGCGCAGCGGCGGGAAGTGGACTTCCGCGGGGCGGATCGGGGATGCTCCCCGCCAACCCGGAACTTCGCTTCAGGAGGCCCCGATGGTCCCTCTGACCTCGCTGTGGATTCCGATCCTCGTCTCGGCCGCCCTCGTCTTCGTCGTCAGCTCGGTCATCCACATGCTCCTCCCGGTTCACAAGAACGACTTCCGGAGGCTCCCGAAGGAGGACGAAGCGCTGGAGTCGATGCGGAAGCTCGGCCTCGAACCGGGCGATTACATGTTCCCGCAGTGCTCGAGCATGGCCGAGATGAAGGACCCGACGTTCCTCGCGAAGATGGAGAAGGGCCCGGTCGGCGTGCTGACGGTGATGCCGAGCGGCCCGCCCGCGATGGGGCCGAGCCTCGCGCTCTGGTTCGTCTACAGCGCGGTCGTCGGCCTCTTCGCGGCTTACGTCGCCGGGAGGGCGCTCCCGGTCGGGGCGCACTACCTCGCGGTCTTCCGGTTCGCGGGCGTCACGGCGTTCGTCGGCTACGCCCTCGCGCTCTGGCAGAACACGATCTGGTACAAGCGCTCGGCCGTCTCGACGCTGAAGTCGACGATCGACGGCCTCGTCTACGCGCTCTGCACCGCCGGAATCTTCGGCTGGCTCTGGCCGCGGTGACTCGGGAGCGGCCGGACCGGCCGCTACACTCCGGCGCCATGTCGCTTCTCATCGCCGGGCTCGACGACTACCTCCTCTCCGTCCTCCCTCCCCGGGACCGCGTCCTCGCGCGGATCGAGGAAGACGCCGCGCGCCGCCGGATCCCGATCGTCGGGCCGGCCGTCGGCCGGCTCCTCGCGCAGTACGTCCACCTGACGGGCGCGCGGCGGGTCTTCGAGCTCGGGAGCGCGATCGGCTATTCGACGATCTGGCTGGCGCGCGCCGTCGGAGAGGGCGGGGAAGTCTTCTTCACCGACGCCTCGGAGGAGAACGCGGCGGAAGCGCGGAAGAACTTCGAGGAAGCGGGAGTCTCCTCGCGCGTCACGCTCCGGGTGGGGGACGCGCTCGCGAGCCTCGACGCAACGGAGGGCGAGTTCGACCTCGTCTTCAACGACGTCGACAAGGAAGGCTATCCCGACGTCCTCCGGCGCGCGGTGCCGCGGCTTCGCGTCGGAGGCCTCCTGGTCACCGACAACGTCCTCTGGAGCGGGGCTCTCCGCCTCCCGGCGTGCGAGGACGACGCGGAGACGGCGGCGATCCGCGAGTTCAACCGGCTCTGCTACGAGCACCCGGACCTTTCGACGACGATCCTCCCGCTCCGGGACGGCGTCTCCGTCGTCCGCCGGATCCGCTGACGGGGACCGGACGTCAGCGGCCGGAGCGGGGCTTCGGGTCGGGCTTCGGCGAGGCCATCCTCTTCCGCACCTTCCCGAGCGAGACGTTGAGCGGGTTGTCCCGGTGCAGGAAGGAGATCACCGGCGGCCGGCGGGACCCGAACTCCGCGCGGAGGCGCTGGAGGCCGGGGTGCCGCGGGTCGAGGGCGAGACCCTTCTCGAGCGCCTCGACCGCCTTGCGCCGGCTCCGGCCTGCCATCCAGACGCGCGCCATGTTGTAGTAGGCGTCCGGGTTGAAGTGGTCCTTCTCGACGCCGAGCCAGCAGAACTCGGCGGCTTCCTTGATGCGTCCCTTGTGGAGCGCGAGGCAGAGGCCGTAGCTGGAGAGGAGAGGACCCGAAAGGCGGTGCTTCTCCCGGCTCAGGTGGCGGTAGGCCTCGGCCAGGAAGATGAGACCTCTCTCGTACTCCCCGGCGCGGGCGGCGGCGACGCCGAGCTCGACGAGATCCTCGAGATTCCCCGAGCGCCATTCGGCGAGGACGGCTTCCGGTGTGAGCGTGTCGATCGGCATGGGCCTCGGCAGTCTGGGAACCGGCGCCGGACGTGTCAAGCGCCAGCGGTGACGCGCTGGACGGCGGCACGGAGGGCACTGCCGTCGAGGCGGAGCGCCTCGACCCGCTCGGCGGCGGCGCGGAGGGCCTCCCGCGCGGCGTCCGCGTCCGCGCGGAGGCGGGTCGCCTCCGCGGCGCGCCCCTCGAGGGCGGACCGGACCGCCTCGAGCCTCTCGCAGACGAGACGCGAGGACTCGGCGGCGCCCCGCGTCGACCGGACCCCGTCCTCGAGCGCGCGACCGAGCTGAGAGCAGAGGCCGTCCAGTCCTCCGAGACGCTCCGACGCCCGGGCGCCTCGCTCCTGGCCCGCCGTGGCGGCGCCGACGGACTCTTCCACGAGCGCGGCGATGCGCCGGGCGCCCCCGTCGTTCCGGCGCGCGGCCTCGATCAGCTCGCGCGAGAGGCGTCGGGCCTCCTCGAAGAGGCTCCGGAGCTCCGTGGCCGCCTCCTCGAACGGCGCGCCCGCCTCGCCGGCGCGCGCCGAAAGGAGGGAGACGTTCAGGCCGAGGAGGTTCGCGCGGTCGGCGAGGCCGGAAACCGAGGACGCGAGAGGCATGAGGGCCTCCGCGGTGCGCGAGAGCTCCGAGAGGCCGCGGGCGAGGCCGGTGTCGAGCTCGGCGACGCGGTCGAGAGCCGCCCGGAGGCTGCGGACGTCGTCCGCCAGGCGGGACCTCTCGTCCGAGATCCGCTCGGCCGTGGCGAGCGCCCTCCCGAGGCCGTCGACGTCGACTCGCGGCGGGGCGGGGTCGTCGCCACCGAGCACCGGCGGGGAGGGCGGGAGCGGGGTGCGGAGACGGTCGGCCGCGTCGGCGAGGA
>JAGOBQ010000443.1 GCA_017999215.1 Thermoanaerobaculia bacterium | reverse complement strand
CCGGGCGTCGTCTCCCCCGCCACGCGGCGGCCGTGCGGCGCCGTGAGGCTGCGGACGGGGGCGAGGCCGAGGCCGGTGCCGGCGTGCTCGCGCGACAGGCGCGTGTCGAGCTGGGTGAAGGGCTGAAAGAGCTTCGGGAGATCCTCTTCCGCGATCCCCGGGCCCGAGTCGCTCACCTCGAGCCGGACGAGGCCGGCGTCGACGTCGCCGTACGCGGAGAGGCCCACCGTCCCGCCGGCCGGCGTGAACTTCACCGCGTTCGACAGGAGATTCACCAGCACCTGGCGGACCCGCCGGGCGTCGGCCCTGAAGCGGACGGACGCGTCGGGGGCGCGGAGGACGAGGACGATCCCCTTCCGCTGCGCCTCGTTCCTCACCATCGAGAGCGCCGACTCGCAGACGTCCGCGAGGATGCAGGCATCAGAGTGGAGCGACAGCCGCTCCGCGCCGATCTTCGCGAGGTCGAGGAGGTCCGCGAGGAGCGACAGGAGGTGCCTCCCCGCCTCCTCGAGCGTCCGGAGCGTCCGGAGCTGCGCCTCGTTCAGCGGGCCGTGCGCTCCGGCGCGCAGGAGCTCGGCTGCGCCGAGGATCCCCGTCAGCGGCGTCCGGAGCTCGTGGCTCATGCTCGCGAGGAAGGCGTCCTTGGCGCGCGCCGCCTTCTCGAGCTCCGCGTTTACGCTCTCGAGCTCCTCCGACCGCCGGGCGACCCTCTCCTCCAGCGTCGCGTTCAGGGCGGCGATCTCGGCGAGCGCCCGCTCCCTCTCGGTCACGTCCTTCACCCGGATCGAGACCGCCGCCACCTCTCCGCACGGCCCGCGGACCGGAGAGTAGACCGTCTCGAAATGGTGGCCCGCCGCCTCGGTCCGGTGCGTATGCACCTCGCCCGAGAAGGCCCGCTCGAGGCTGCCCCGAACGCCCGCCATGTTGTGAGGCGAAATGAAGGAGAAGAGGTCGTCGCCGAGGGCGACGGACTGGGTCCGCGCTGTGAAAACGACCCTCCGGGCCGGCCCGTTGAACGCCAGGATCCGCCCCGCGCGGTCGACGAGGCCGACCGGCTCCGGGATCGACTCCAGGATCGCGTGGAGGTCGAGGAACGCCGCCGCCGGAGACGTCTCCCCTTCCCGCCTTCGCTCGCGATCCTGGTCCATCGGCCCGTCCACCAGACACTCAGTCTAGCCTTCCCGGGCCCGGCGTAAACTGGTCGCACCATGCTGACCGTCTATCTCGCCGCGCTGGCCTTCGGCCTCGTCCTGATCGGGGCCTCCGTCTTCCACGGGGACGGGGACAGCCACGACACCGGCGACGATCACGGCGACGGCGACGCCGATCACGGCGCCTTCCTTTCGAACCTCTTCTCCCTCCGCTTCTGGACCTACGCCCTCGGGGCGTTCGGCATGTCGGGGACGGCGCTCTCGCTTCTCGGCGTCGGCGCTCCCGTCCACGTCCCCGTCTCCGTCGTCCTCGGCTTCGTCGTCGGCACGGGGGTCGCCACCCTTTTCCGGTCGCTCGGCCGCGGCGCCGCGACGAGCCCCGCCTCGACCGAGGCGTTCCTCGGGACGGAGGGCGAGGTCGTCCTCCCGCTCCTTCCCGACGGCCTCGGGAAGATCCGTCTCCACGTCGCCGACCAGGACGTCGAGCTCCCGGCCCGGACGGGGGGCGAGCCGATCCAGATCCGCGAACGCGTCGTCGTCGTCCGCTTCCGGGACGGGATCGCCGAGGTCGAGCCCGCGCCCTGGAAGGAATAGCCACACCAGGAACCAGGAGGTCTTCGTGCTCGACTCTCTCGCCGGAATCGGAGCAGGTGTCGTCGCGGGTGCCGTTTCCCTCGGCATCCTCTCGCTCCTCGCGAAGTCGATCCTCGTCATCTGCCCGCCGAACCAGGTCGTCATCTTCTCGGGGCGCAAGCGCAAGCTCGCCGACGGCAGCCAGGTCGGCTACCGCGTCGTCCTCGGCGGACGTTCCGTCCGGATCCCGATCCTCGAGCGGGTCGACCGGATGAGCCTCCTGTCGATCCCGATCGACCTGAAGGTCTCGAACGCCTACTCGAAGGGCGGCATCCCGCTCCGGGTCCACGCGATCGCGAACGTCAAGGTCTCCTCCGACCCGCGCGTCGTCGGGAACGCCATCGAGCGCTTCCTCGGGCGCGACCCGGCCGAGATCGCCCGCGTCGCCAAGGAGAGCCTCGAGGGGCACCTCCGCGGCGTCCTCGCGAACATGACGCCGGAAGAGGTCAACGAGGACCGCCTCAAGTTCGCGACCGGCCTCGTCGACGAGGCCGAAGCCGACTTCCGCAAGCTCGGTCTGACGCTCGACACGCTGAAGATCCAGAACATCTCCGACGAGGCGAACTACCTCGCGAACATCGGCCGCGCCCGGATCGCGATGGTCCTCCGCGACGCCGAGATGGCCGAGTCGCTCGCCCGCTCCGAGGCCTCGCAGGGCGAGGCCGTCTCGCGCCGGACGGGCGAGGTCGCGAACCAGCAGGCCGCGACCCAGATCGCGAAGAAGGAGAACGAGCTCAAGACGCTGAAGGCGCAGCTCGAGGCGAAGGCGAAGGCGGCCGAGGAGACCGCCGTCCAGGCCGCGCTCCAGGCGCGCGCCGAAGCCGAGCAGAAGCTCCAGGCCATCCGCAAGGAGCTCGAGGAGACGCGCCTGACGGCCGAGGAGGTCCTCCCGGCGCAGGCGGCCCAGCAGGCCGCGGCCCTCGCGGCGCGCGGCGCCGCGGCGACGATCGAGGAGAACGGCTGGGCGCTCGCCGAGGTGCTCAAGCTGATGACGACGGCGTGGGTGAGCGCCGGCCCCGACGCGAAGGACATCTTCCTGATCCACAACCTCGAGCAGATCCTCCGGACCGTCGTCGAACGCGTGAAGGAGATGGAGGTCGGCGAGGCCCACCTCCTCGACAACGGCGACGGTTCCGCCCTCGCGACGTACGTCGCCTCCTACCCGGCGGCCGTTCGGAGCGTCCTCGCCGAGGTGAGCCGGACGACGGGGGTCGACGTCGTCGCGCTCCTCTCCCCGGCCCCGGCGGAGGTGGCGCGGTGATCGGCGACTTCGGCTCCGTCGTCGGCGTCGCGATCGGCGTCGTCCTCTTCTTCGGCGCGGCGGCGCTCGTCGTCGTCAAGCGCCTCTTCCACATCTGCTCTCCGAACGAGGTCCTCGTCTTCTCCGGCGGCAAGTCGACCGTCGAGGGGCGCCCCGTCGGCTACCGGATCGTCAAGGGGGGAAGCTCCCTCCGCACGCCGCTCCTCGAGCGCGTCGACCGGATGGACATCACGAACATGACCGTCGACGTCGCCGTGAGCAACGCCTACTCCAAGGGCGGCATCCCGCTCACGATCGCGGGCGTCGCGAACCTCAAGGTCGCCGGCCACCAGCCGCTCCTGAACAACGCCCTCGAGCGGCTCCTCGGCAGGGGGCGCCCCCAGATCATCCAGGTCGCCAAGGACACGCTCGAAGGGAACCTCCGCGGCGTCCTCTCGCAGCTCACCCCCGAGGAGGTCAACCAGGACAAGCTCCGCTTCGCCGAGAAGCTCCTCGAGGAGGCCGAGCACGACCTTTCCCGCCTCGGTCTCGTCCTCGACGTCCTGAAGATCCAGAACGTCGCCGACGACGTCGGCTATCTCAACTCCCTCGGCCGCAAGCAGACCGCCGCGCTCGACAAGAGCGCCCGCGTCGCCGAGGCGCAGGCCCACGCCGAAGCCTCCGTCCGCGAGGCCGAGAACAACCTCTCGGCCCGCCTCGCCCTCGTCGACGCCGAGGGGGCGATCGCCCAGGCCGAGGCCGAGAAGCGGATCACCCAGTGCGTGACGGGCCAGGAGGCGATGATCGCCGAGGAGGTCGGCAAGGTGACCGCCGCGATCGCGAAGGCCGAGGCGGAGCTGAAGGTCCAGAAGGCGCGCCTCGAGCAGGTCCGTCTCAAGCTCGAGGCCGACGTCGTCGCCCCCGCTCGCGCCGACATGGAGAAGAAGCAGGCCGAGGCGCGCGGCCGGGCCGCGAAGATCGTCGAGGACGGCCGGGCGACCGCCGCGGTCCTCACGCAGATGATCGAGACGTGGAAGGCCGCCGGCCCGAACGCCCGCGACATCTTCCTCATGCAGAAGCTCCAGAGCGTCATGTCCTCCCTCGTCGAGACGATCCAGAGCGTCAGGGTCGACCGCGTCGCCTACCTCCCCGCCTCCGCGAAGGTCGCGCAGGGCGTCCAGCGCGGCGCTCCGGTCCAGGACGCGTTCGGCGACGACCCCGCGAATGACGGCGGCAGGCCGCG
>JAGOBQ010000442.1 GCA_017999215.1 Thermoanaerobaculia bacterium | reverse complement strand
CGCGAGCTCGGTATCCCCTTCGTCTACGACCCGAGCCAGCAGGTGGCGCGCCTCGACGGCGACGACCTGCTCGCCGGGCTGGAAGGGGCCGCGATGCTCATCGGCAACGAGTACGAGCTCGGCGTGATCGAGAAGAAGACGGGGCTGTCGGAGGCGGAGCTCGCCGCGAAGGTCCCCGTCCTCGTCATCACCCGCGGAGAGGAGGGGGCGACGATCGCCCTCCGGGGCGGCTCGCCGGAGGAGCCGGGGGGCGCCCGGACGGTCCGGATCCCGGCCGCGAAGCTCCGGACCGAGGCGCTGGATCCGACGGGCGTGGGCGACGCTTTCCGGTCCGGTCTCGTCGCCTCCCGGCTGCGCGGCCTCCCGTGGGAGGAGGCGGGAAGGGTGGGCGCCGTGGCGGCGGTTCTCTGCCTGGAGACGCTCGGGCCGCAGTCGCGGCGCTGGGTCCTCGACGAGCTGCTGGAGCGTTATGCCGAGAGCTTCGGCGCGGCCCTCGCCGCGCCGCTCGCCGAGCGGCTTCGGGGCGCCGCGGGGGCCGCCTCCGGGCGTCCGGCGACGCGCTTCTCTCTGCTAGACTGAGACGGTCATGAACGTGCTCGAGGGCCAGCTTCGCGCCGACGGCCGGCGGTTCGGCATCGTCGCCTCCCGGACCAACGACATCGTCGTCTCCCGCCTCCTCGACGGCGCGCTCGACGCCTTCCGGCGGCTCGGCGCGGCCGAGGGGGCCGTCACCGTCGTGAAGGTGCCGGGCTCCTGGGAGATCCCCCTGGCGCTGCGCGACCTCGGGAAGGTCGGGGGCTTCGACGCCCTCGTCGCGCTCGGCGCCGTCATCCGGGGCGGCACCCCGCATTTCGACTACGTCGCGACCGAGGTCGCGAAGGGAGTGTTCCAGGTCGGGCTCGAGCTCGACCTCCCGATCACGTTCGGCGTCCTGACGTGCGACTCGCTCGAGCAGGCGCTCGAGCGTTCCGGCGCGAAGGGGGGCAACAAGGGGTTCGAGGCGGCGACGGCCGCCGTCGAGCTGGCGGACCTCCGCGCGCGGCTGCGGGCGGGCGCGCCGGTCCGGTAGGGGTCGCCGTGAGCGGCCGGAGGCGGCGGGCCCGGGAGCTGGCGCTTCAGCTCCTCTACCAGCGGGATATCGCCGGGACGTCGCCCGAGGAGATGTTCGCCCGGACGGACGAGTACCGGAACGCCGTGCCCGAGGTGCAGGAATACGCCTCGCGCCTCGTCCTCGGCACGCTCGGCCGGCTCGCGGAGCTGGACGAGCTCCTCGGGAAGCAGTCGGACCACTGGCGGCTCGGCCGGATGCCGGTCGTCGACCGGAACCTCCTCCGCGTCGCGCTCTACGAGCTGCTGCACGAGGACGAGACCCCGGACCCGGTCGTCATCGACGAAGCGGTCGAGATCGCCAAGAAGTTCTCCACGCCGTCGTCCGCGCCGTTCATCAACGGCGTCCTCGACGGCATCCGCCGCAATCTCTTCGGGGCGCGCGAGGCGTCGCCCCGGCGTACGAGGCCGGCGCCGGCCGGGAGCCGATGACCGCGGCGCTCCTGGCGGCCGTGCTCCTCCTCCTCTCGGGCCCCGAGAGGGGCGGCGACCCCGGACGCGTCGCCGTGGAGACCGCCCAGTACCGTGTCGAGGGCCCGGAGCCGTGGCGCGCCGTCCGCGCCGTCGAGGCGCCCGGATACCGCGTGGCGCTCTCTTCGCCCGACGGACGGACGCTCCTGGCGACGGTCGAGGTGGACGGGGCGCCCCTGCGCGACACGGCGCCCTATCCCATCGACCCGAGGACGCTCCCGGCCGAGGCGAGGGTGCTCCTGGCCGAGCCGCTCGACGCCGACGACGAGCTGGAGGACCTCTCCCGGATCCTTCTCCGGGGAGCGACCACGCAGCTCGAGGCCGTGGAGCGGGTCGTCGCCTGGGTCTCGAAGCGGATCCGATACGAGTCGCCGAGCCTCCTCGAGGAGTCGGCCGCCTCCTGCCACCGGAGCCGGAGGGGTTCGTGCGTCGGCCGATCGCTCCTCGCGGCGGACCTCCTCCGCCGCGGCGGGATCCCGGTCCGACAGGTGACCGGCATCCTGACCGCCCGTACGCCGGACGAGCTGACCGACAACTCGCAGGAGCACTACAGCGACACGATCAGCGGCGTGCGGCACCGCTGGATCGAGGTCTACGTGCCGGGACTCGGATGGGTCCCGTCGGACCCGGGGGGCCTCGCGAACATGCTCACGGCGCGCCACCTGGCCCTGCCGGCGGCTCCGCCCGAAGGCTTCGGACTGTCGATCCTCTCCCGGGGTCCTTCCCTCGCGTGGAAGGCGCAGGACGGCACGCTGGCACGCCCCCGCATCCGAGTCGTCGAGGCCGTGGACCTCCGGCCGGGAGGGCGGCAGCCGTGACCGGACCGGGACCGACCCGTCGACACGTCCTCGTCGTCGACGATTCCGGACCCGCTCGTCTCCTGGTCCGGCAGGCCCTCGAAGGTTGGGCGCGGCGCACGGGGCACAAGGTCGACGTCGTCGAAGCGGAGAACGGCTTCGAGGCGCTCCGGGAGCTGCCGCGCTCACCGATCGACCTCGTCCTGACCGACGTGAACATGCCGACGCTCTCGGGCCTCGAGCTGATCCGGATGATCCGCTCCCGCCCGGAGCAGAGCGCCCTGCCGGTGATCGCGGTCTCGACGGAGCGCGACGCGGAGGACGCCGCGCGGGCGAGGAAGGCGGGGGCCGACGGCTATCTCGGGAAGCCGTTCGACGTCGAGACGTTCGACCGGGTCCTCGGGGAGGTCCTGGGATCGAAGGCGCCGGAGGAGCCGTGACCCGCCCGAAGAAGCCGGGCGGCGCGTTCTCCGGCGAGTTCCTGGCCGAGGCGGAGATGCTCCTCGAGGAGGCCGGGTGCGGGATCGACGCCCTCGACGCGGACGCGGACGATCCGCGCCCCGAGAGGGTCAACGCGCTCTTCCGGACCGTCCACTCCCTGAAGGGAGTGGCGGGGATGGTCGGCTACGCCGGCGTCGCCGACGCCGCCCACGCGCTCGAGGCTCTGCTCGACGACCTCCGGATGGGGCGGGTCCCTCCGTCGGCGGCCGTCCGCGGCGCCATCCGCGAGGGGCTCGGCGCGCTCTCCGGACTCGTGGCCCGGGTCGCGGCGGGCGAGGAGGCGCCGGCTCTCGAGACGTCCCTGAAGGGCCGTCTCGAGGCGCTCGCACGCGTCGAGGAGCCGAGCGAGGCCGTGCGGCCAGCGCTGCCGCCCGAGCTCGACGCCACGCTCTCCGACTACGAGAGGCATCGCGCGTCCGAGGCCGGAAGGCGGGGGAAGGCGCTCGTCCTCGTCGAGCTCGACCTCGATTTCGACTCGTTCGACGCCGGACTCCGGAACGCGATGAACGAGGCGTCGGCCGCGGGGGAGCTGATCGGGACCTTTCCCGGCACCGCGGCCGATCCGGCCCGGATGGCGTTTCGCCTCCTCGTGGCGCTGCCGCCCGGATGCGACGTGGCGGCGCTCGGCGCCCGATGCGCGGCGCGCAACGTGGTGACGCTCTCGGCCGGCGCGTCCGCGCCGCCGCCCGCCGCGGCGCTTCCGGAGCCACCGGCCGCCGTCGAGACGGGCCTGGAGGCCGCCCCGCAGGTCGCACGGGGCGTCGTCCGGGTCCCGCTCGAGAAGGTCGCCTCTCTCGTCGACCTGGCCGGCGAGCTCGCGCTCGCCCGGTCGGCCCTGGGACGGGCCCTCGGGCAGGCCCTCGCCGGGGCGACGGACCGCGGCGCCCGGTTCGAGGCGCAGCGGGCGTTCTCCCGGCTCGACCGTCTCGTCGCGACGCTCGGGCCGGCGGCGCTCGCCCTCCGCCTCGTTCCGGTGGAGACGCTGACGACCCGGCTCGCGCGGGCCTTCGCGCGGACGGCCTCCGCGCTCGGGAGAGAGGCCGACTTCGTCGTGCAGGGCGTCGAGACGGAGATCGACAAGGTCCTCGCCGACGAGCTGGGCGACCCCCTCCTCCACATCCTTCGAAACGCCCTCGACCACGGGATCGAGTCGCCCGAGGAGCGGGCCGCGGCCGGGAAGCCGCGCCGGGGCCGCGTCGCGCTCACCGTGGCGCCGAGAGGGCGCGAGGTCGTGCTGACGTTCTCCGACGACGGCCGGGGCGTCGACGCGGCGGGCATCGTCGCGAAGGCCCGTCAGACGGGCCTCCTCGGTCCGTCCGACCCCGATCCCGCCGACCCGTTCACCCTGCTGTTCAAGGCCGGATTCTCGACGGCCCGGGAGGTCTCGGAGATC
>JAGOBQ010000441.1 GCA_017999215.1 Thermoanaerobaculia bacterium | reverse complement strand
CGTCGGGGACGACGCGCCGGAGGACGGTGTTGAGCGAGGAGGCGTCGTTGAGGTCGGCGTAGTGGAGGACGAGGCGGCGCTCCTGCTCGTGCGGGTCCTGGTAGAGGTGGTCGAGGCGCGCGGTGTTGAACGAGGAGGAGCGGCGGACGAGGCCGTGCACCTCGTAGCCCTTCTCGAGGAGAAGCTCGGTGAGGTAGGAGCCGTCCTGGCCGGTGATGCCGGTGACGAGGGCTTTTTTCAAGCGCGTGGCCTTTCCGTGAGATTTTCTCGAGGGCGGCCTCCCCTTCGCGCGGGGCCGCGCCGCCGTGGCATTCGTGTCAGGAGAGGAGCCGGCGGACCCGCTCGTAGACGTCGCGCCGATGGCCCACAGTCACGACGACGACGACGACCCTCTCCGCCTCGGCTTTGTAGATGATTCGCCAGTCTCCGGTGCGCCAGGAGCGGAGCCCCTTCAGCGTGAAGGAGAGGAGCCTGCCTTGCAGAGGGTCCCGCGAGAGCTCCTCGACCGCGGCGCGCACCCTGTTGCGTGTCCCGGGGTCGAGCTTCCTGATGGCCGCCTTCGCCGTGAGCGTGTAGACGACCTCCCAGGTCACCCCCAGACCTCTTCGTGGCCGACGATGCGGCCCTTCTCGACGTCGTCCAGCCCGCGCCGGACGCTCTTCACGAGCTCGGCGTCCGCCAGGATCTCCAGGGTCTCGAGGAGCCCCTCGTACTCGTCGACGGACATGAGGACGCCCGCGGGCCGGCCCGACCTCGTGATGACGAACTGCTCCCCCACCTCCTCGACGCGGGCGAGGAGGCGTGCGAGATGCGTTTTCGCTTCGGAGAGAGGGAGCGTCGTCATGACCATATGTTAGACCAGAATTTCGGTCCCCGAGCGGGGCGCTCCGAAGGGGGGTCTGGTCTACACTCTACAGTCTACGGCGCCTGGACGAGGCCGGAGCCGACGTCTGTGGAGAGCCAGGGGAGGCGCCGGGCGTGCTGGGTGAGGAGGGTCCAGAGCTCGGTGGCCGTGGCCTCGGGCTTCGCCTCGGCCCAGAGGGCGGCGAGGCCGGCGACGTGCGGGGTCGCCATGCTGGTGCCGGAGAGGCGGCGGCTGCGGAGCGGCATGGGGAAGGCGGAGAGGACGTCGACGCCGGGGGCGGCGAGGTCGACCTGGCCGCCGCCCGGGACGAGGCCGCGGTTCGAGAAGTTCGCGGGCTGGGTCTTCGCGTCAACGGCGCCGACGGCGAGGATCGACGGGCAGTTGGCGGGGTGGCCGACGGGCGCGTACCAGCCCTGGCGGCGATCGCTCTCGTTGCCGGCCGCGGCGACGATGAGGGCACCGGCGGCGAGGGAGCGCTGCCCCACCGCCTCGAAGACCTCGCTGAAGGGGGTGTTGACGGAGACCTCGGCGCCGAGCGACATGGAGATGACGCGCGCGCCCTGCGCGAGGGCCCACTCGATGCCGGCGAGGATGCCGCCGTCGGCGCCGCCGCCGTTGTCGTCGAGGACCTTGCCCGCGAGGATGGAGGCGCCCCAGGCGACGCCGTAGCGGGGCGGGTGGTAGGGCTCCTTCGGGCCGCAGGCGGTGCCGATGCAGTGGGTGCCGTGGCCGTGGCCGTCCTGCGGCTTCGTGCCCGCGACGAAGCTGACGGCGGTGATGGAGCGGGAGGGGAAGTCGGGGTGCTTGAGGTCGAAGCCGGTGTCGAGGACGGCGACCTTGACCTTCTTGCCCGAGAACTTCGAGCCGGGTACGAGGGTGGCCGCGAGTCCCCAGGTGGCGGTCGTCTCGGAGCCGGCGGGAGGGAGGGCGCCGGGCAGGCCGCGGCGGGCCGGGGGACGCGCTGCGGGGGCGGAGCGCTTCGGACCGGAGCGCGAGGCCCGTGGAGCGGACGAGGCGGAGCGCGAGGCGGCTCCGTAGGCGTGGACGCGCCGCTCGGGCGCGACGGCGAGGATGCGCGCGGCGTTCTCGTCGGCCGCGGCGCGAATGCGGGCGGTGCGCTCCGTGTCGCGGGGGTCGGCGTTGACGAGGGCGACGCCGAGGCGGTGGAAATAGACGGCGTCGGCGCCGGCGATCTGCTCGGGAGGCAGGGCGCCGGAGCGGACGTCGAGAGTGGTCGCGACCTGACGCCCGGCAGCCCTTCGGAGGGCTGCGACGGAGGCACGGGCCGGGCCGTCGGAGAGGAGGACGAGGAGGCGGCCGGTGAGAGCTTCGCTCATGGCAAGTTATTCACAGTAAATGATTTACAAGAATGCAGCTGACGTTTCGGACGGCCTCCGGCCTTTTGGGTGGCAACAGGTTTCGCTGTGCCGCCCCGACCGCCGGTCGGGCGTCAACTCGTTTCCCGGACGGGTCCTGGATTCGGTCCAAGAATGGCGCACGCCCGACTGCCGAAAAGCCGAGGAAGGATAGGCTCCCTGCGCGCCGAGAGTCAACTCCGGAGGAGGGGTCAGGTCTACCATCTACTTTCTACGGGAATCCGTAGAGTGTAGATGGTAGACCTGACCCCTCCTCTAGAGGTTGGGGTTGCGGAGGAGGAGCCAGGTCTGGAGGAGCTCGGGGCCGGAGCCGAGGCCGGTCTTGACGCCGCGGTCGATGTCGGCGAGGCCCGCGAGGGCGTCGGCGAGCTCGTCGAGAGGCCAGTCGAACGAGGCGAGGTAGGCCTTGTGGAGGACGAACGGGTGGCCGTCGAGGGAGATTGGGGCGGCGCCCGCGCGGGCGGCCTTGAGGCGCGGGAGGAGGCGGTCGACGAAGGTCCGGTAGTCGGCGCGGCGCGGGCCGGGGTCGGCACCCGGCTCGGCGAGCGCGGCCTTCAGGGCGAGCATCCGCCGGAGCTCGGCGCCGAGGAGGCCGAGGAGCGGAAAGAAGGCGGCTTCGCCTTTCGGCCCCTTCTTCGCCGGGGCCGCGGGGCCGTCCTTGCCGAAGGGGCGGAAGGCGGTGAAGTCGTCGGCGGCGAAGAGGCGCTCGGCGATGCGGAGGGCCTCGAGGAAGCGGCGCCGGGCGACGGCCTCGACGAAATCGGAGCCGTACTCCTTGCGCTCGTCGACGACGAGGCGCGCGGCGGCCTCGGAGGTGACGCGGTTGCCGACGGCGGTGTCGACGAGACGGTCGAGCTCGGAGAGGAACGCGCGGGCCGAGAGACGGCCGCGTTCCGTGAGGGTCTCGAAGACGTCGGGCTCGGCGGTCTTCCCCCGCTCAAGCACGCGCTCGAGGCCGAGGGCGTGGAGGCGCTCGCGGCGGGCGGCGTCGTCGCGCGCGAAGAGGGCCGCCCGTGGGGCGCGCGCGAGCTCGGAGAGGACGGCGTGCTCGGGGTCGGGCGAGACGGCGGTGAGGAGGAGGACGTTGTCGCCGGCGCCGGCGCGGGTGACGTACTCGAGGAGGCGCCCGAGGGCGGACTCGGCGGCCTCGCCGTCGTCGACGGGCCAGTCGAGGAGCCGGGCGAGCTCCGGAGCGCGGTCGGAGCGCTTGACGCGCCCCGTGAGCTTGCGGGCGCTTTCGGCGGCGTCGCCCTCGACCCAGGCGCCCGTCTCGCGGGCGAGGGCGCGGGCCTTGCGCGAGAGGCGCTCGAGGATGCGCGGCTCGGAGGGGGCGCCGGGCGGCGCGCCGAGGCCGGCCTCGGCGGCGTCGTCGAGGAGGGTGTCGATCTCGTCGGCCGAGAGCTTCTTCGTCCGAAGGAGGTCGCTGACGTCGAGCGAGACGAGGCGGTTCGTGGCGAAGAGGGCGATCGTGGCCGCGTCGGCGACCGCTTCCCGAACGCCGTTGCCGGTGCCGTCGTACTCGGAGACCTCACCGTCGGGGAAGGCGTCGCGGAACGCTTTCGCGAGGCGGCGCGCGGCCTCGCCGACGAACCACTCGTCGTCGCCGAGGACGACGAGGACCGGAGGGAGCGGTGTCGCGGCGACCGCCGCGAGGAGCGGCGCCAGGGAGCCGAAGGGGTCGCCGCGCACGGGGAGCCTCGCCGGGCTCAGAGCAGGCCCTTGTCCTGCAGCTCCTGGCACTCGAGGCAGTGCCTCGCCCACGGGACCGCCTCGAGTCGCTTCTCCTGGACGTGCCCCTGGCAGTGGACGCAGGTGCCGTAGGTGCCCTGGTCGAGGCGGAGGAGCGCCTGGTCGATCAGGAGAAGGGTGCGACGGTCGGACTCGGAAAGGGAGAAGGCGAACTCGCGCGTGTAGGCCGAGGTGGCCCGGTCGACCATGTCCTGCGCCTGCTCGTCGACCGACTCGTCGGTGACCTGGCGGTTGCGGGAGAGGTCGTGCAGGAGCTCCTCCTGCTTGACGACGAGGCGCTTGC
>JAGOBQ010000440.1 GCA_017999215.1 Thermoanaerobaculia bacterium | reverse complement strand
GCCGTCGCAGACCTGCCGGTAGGTCGGTTTCTCCGTCCGCCCCTGCATGTAGCCGCTCGTCGCCTCGAGGACGCCCGGGCCGCGCGAGAACCAGTGCTGGACTCCCCAGAAGCAGCCCGCCGCGAAATAGGCGGTCTCGGCCTTCACGGGGCGGCTCTCCGGCGGAACGGTCGCCCCCTTCTCGAGGAACGTCAGCGAGGCGGAGTTCAGGCAGTGGCGTTCGCCCGTCGGCCTGGGGCCGTCGGGGAAGACGTGGCCGAGGTGGGCACCGCAGCGGGCGCAGTCGATCTCGACGCGCTCCATTCCGAGCGAGCGGTCCACGGTCCGAGCCACGTGGGCCGGGTCGAACTCCCGGAAGAAGCTGGGCCAGCCGGTCCCCGAGTCGAACTTGTGCTCGCTCGAGAAGAGCGGGAGGCCGCAGACGACGCAGAGGTACGTCCCCTCCTTCTTGTTGTCGAGGAGGTTCCCGCAGAACGGGGCTTCCGTCCCGGCCTTCTGCGTCACGCGGTACGCCTCCGGGTCGAGCTTCTTCGCGAGGCGGGCGACCTCCTCGCGGGAGAGGGGCGTGATGTCGTAGCCGGAGTTCGAGAGGACGGTCTTCATCTTCTCCACCTTTGCGGGGTTCGATTCCTTGCCGGCGGGAGGCCCCGCGAGCGACCTCGACGGGCCGCAGGAGGCGAGGCCGGCCGCGAGCGCGAGGCCCGCGAGGAGGCGCGCGGCGCCGGACCTTCCGCGCGGCGGGCCGGTCCGGGGAGGGCGGGGGGCGGGGGTCTCGGGCATCGTCGTCACGCTCCCTTGATGCTCTCAGGTACGCCCCGGTTTCGCGAACGGATCGGCCCTTAGGCCGTCGGTCCATTCGTTTCCGCCACCTGAAACCTTTCCGGCGGGGCGGCATCCCGGGTGCAGAGACCAGCGGATCGGCCCGACCGGCCGGCCGGAAAGAACGCGGCAGGCGAAGCCTGTCGAAAGAGGAGACACCATGAAGAGGAACCGTCCGTCCAACGTCTACCTGTCCGCCCTCGTGGCGGGCCTCGTCGCGAGCTCCGCCCTCGCGGCGGGCACCCTCCGCGCCGACGAGAAGGGCGCCCCCCCCTCGGGGACTCCGGCCGCCTCGCAGAAGGACAAGAACGCCTGCGGCGGCCCGAACGGCTGCGGGGGAAAGAAGGCCGCGGACAAGGCTGGAAACAAGGCCGGAGACAAGAAGGCCGGTCCCGAGGCGACGGATCGGCACGCCTGCAAGGGGCAGAACGCCTGCAAGGGGAAGGGCGGCTGCAAGACGGAGAAGAACGCCTGTCGCGGACACAACGCCTGCAAGGGGATGGGCGGCTGCCGGACCGACGGGAAGGCCTCGGCGCAGCCGACGGCGAAGCCGGCCTGAGGAAAGGCAGGAGGGCGGCCCCGCGCCGCGGGGCCGCCCTCCCGACGGGAGAACGACATGGGAAATCGCTTCGGCCTGCCGATGCTCGGCTATGGCGTGGGCCTGCGGACGGTTCACTTCGCCGACCACCTCGAGCGCCCCGGCGCGGTCGACTTCCTCGAGGCGATCACCGAGAACTTCCTCGACACCGGGGGGCGTCCGCTGCGCGTCCTCGAGCGCCTCGCCGGGAGGACGCCGGTCGTCCTCCACGGCGTCTCGCTCAACGTCGGGAGCGCCGACCCGCTCGACCTCGACTACCTCGCGAAGGTGAAGGCGCTCGCCCGGCGCGTCGATGCCCGCTGGGTGACCGACCACCTCTGCTGGACGGGCGTCGCCGGGCGGAACACGCACGACCTCCTCCCGCTCCCGCGGAACGAGGAGACGCTCGCGCACGTCGCCGATCGCCTCCGCGTCGCGCAGGACGTCCTCGAGAGGCCGGTCCACCTCGAGAACCCGTCCACCTACCTCGAGCTCGAAGCGTCCACGATGGGCGAGGCCGAGTTCCTCGGCCGCCTCGCGGAGCTCTCCGGCTGCGGCCTCCTCGTCGACGTGAACAACGTCTTCGTCTCCTCCTTCAACCACGGCTGGGACGCGGAGGCGTGGATCGACGCGGTTCCGGCCGACCGGGTCGTCCAGGTCCACCTCGCGGGCCACACCGACCTCGGGACGCACCTCCTCGACACGCACTCCGACCATGTGAGAGACGAGGTCTGGGCCCTCTACGAGCGGCTCGTCCGCCGCACCGGTCCTGTGACGACGCTCGTCGAGTGGGACGAGGAGATCCCGGCCCTCGACGTCGTCCTCGCCGAGGCGGAGAAGGCGCGTCGTATTGCCGACCGCGCCCTCGGCGACCGCGCAGAGCCAGGCGAGCGGGAGGCGGCGTGAACGCGCCCGGCCTTCCCCTCGCGCGGTTCCAGGAGTGGATGCAGGCTGTGATCGTCCATCCCGGCGGTGCGGATGCGGGCCTCCGCTCGCGGGCGGCGCGGCGCCTCGTCCCGCCGTCGGAGCTCGGCGCGGTCGTTCGCGCGCACGGAGCGCTCTCTCCCGCCGAGCGCCTCCGGATCTACGCGTCGATGTACCCCCTCCGGACGGTCGAGGCGCTCCGCTCCGACTCCCCGGCGCTCGCGGCCCTCCTCGGCGAGGAGCGGTTCGGCGCGCTCGTCGCGGAGTACGTCGCCGCGCACCCCTCGACGAGCTTCACCCTCGCCCGGCTCGGAGACCGGCTCCCCGCGTTCGCCGCCACGTGGGGACCGGCCGGTGGGCGGCGTCTCCGGACCGACGTCGCTCGCCTCGAGCGCGCCGCGGCGGCGGTCTTCGACGCCGCGGACCTCGACCTCCTCGACGCCTCCGCCCTCGGTGCTGCGCTGGCCTCGGAGGGGGACGCGCTCCGCCTCGTGGCCGCGCCCGCCTTCGCGCTCCTCGCCGTCCGGCCCGGCGCGGTCGCGGTCCTCGACGCCGTCCTCGACGACGCCTCGATCCCGACCTCCGCCGGGCGCGGCCTCGTCCACGTCGCCTTCTACCGGAGGGACCTCGCCGTCCTCCGCCGCGCGCTCGACCCGGTGCCGGGCCGGCTCCTCGCGGCGCTCGTGTCGGGGCTCCCGCTCGGTGAGGCGCTCGCGTGCGCCTCGCGCGGCGCCCGGCGCCCCCCGGCGCGGGTCGTGGCGGGCTGGCTCGCGGAGTGGAGCGGGCTCGGCGCCTTCGCTCGGGCCGGGGTCGCCCCCGGCCCGAGCTCCCGGCGCTAGCCCTTCGGCTCCTCGGCCGGCGCGAACCGCCGGATGAGGAGCGCGTCGAGCGAGAGCGCCCCCGCCCCGAACGCCGCGAGAGAACCGAGGAGGAGGAGGTAGAGGAGCTCGACCGCGCCGAAGAGGTCGGCAGCGCTCCCGATGTCGGCGCGCCTCGCGGTGAGGAGCGCGACGACCATCGTCGCCGCGAGCGGGACGGACGCGACGCGCGTGAAGAGCCCGGCGAGGAGGAGCGCGCCCCCGGCGAGCTCGACGCCCGCCACGAACGGCGCCTGCAGCTGCGGGGCCGGGATGCCGAGGCTCTCGAAGTAGCCGACGACGCGCGGCAGGTCGTGGAGCTTCCCCCAGCCGGACTGGACGAAGACCGTCCCGAGCGCGACGCGTGCGGCGACGGAGGGGAGCCAGGCGAGGGAGGACGAGGCGTCGAGGACGAACGCGCGGGCGGCGAGCAGGCGGCGGATCATCGGGTCTCCTTTCCCGATCCGATGCCGCGAAGGGCGCGCCGGTTTCGACGCGGGGCCGGCGCGCCGGCGTCGGGTGGCATGATCCGGGCTCTCATGCGCGTCACAACCGGGGCGGTCGGCCGCGCAGGCACGTGCGCCTTCCGCGGCGTTCGGGCGGCGTTCGCACTCCTCGCGCTCCTCGCCGCGCGTCCCGCTCCCGCTCAGGAGCTCACCCTCTTCGGCGGCGCCTCCACGGCGCGCGACCTGGACGAGAGCACCTACGCCTGGAAGGTCGAGTACCGCCAGGGGCTCGGCGAGCACTTCGAGCTCTCGTACGCGTGGCTGAACGAGGGGCACGTCACGGGTCACCACCGGGACGGTCACGGGTTGCAGCTCTGGGCCCGCGAGCGGCTTCGGGGCGGGCGGCTCTCGATCGCCGCGGGTGCCGGAGTCCTGCGGTACTACGACACGGTGGACTCGCGTCCCGAGCGGCCCTACGCGAACGAGCACGGGTTCGCCGGACTCTTCAGCGCCGACGCGGCCCTTTACCTCGGGAACCGGTGGGTCGCGCGGGTCGAGGCGTACGTCGCCTGTGCGCCTCCGGCGAGCACCGATGCCTGGAACGTCCTCGCGGGCCTCGGCTACCAGCTCGTCCCGCCCGACGCTCCGGGC
>JAGOBQ010000439.1 GCA_017999215.1 Thermoanaerobaculia bacterium | reverse complement strand
TAGGCCTTGACCTGGATGCCGGCGCGGAAGGGGGCCTGCATGCGGCGCGGGTCGGCCGCCGTGACGCCGTTCCAGCGGAGGGTGTGGAGGTAGGCCGAGAAGAGCTTCGTCGGGTCGAAGCCGTTCTTCCCCACCGTCGTCCAGCCCGAGCCGGTCGAGACGGCCGCGTCGACCTCCCGCTCCCAGAGGACGGCCAGCTCCTCGCCCTGGGCGTCGTCGTCGAGGCAGGAGAGTCGGACGAGGGTCTGCTCGCCGGGGCGTGTCGGCGGGACGACCTCCTCGACGAGCCACGAACGGGACCTCACCCGGACGAGCTGGCCGGGCTCGGGAAGCGCTCCCCGCTCGGTGCGCGGTTCCGCCAGGGTGGTCACCGGCCGCTGGACCTCCTCCGCCGCGAGGCTTCCCGGGGTTGCCCCCAGGACAGGTTAGACGAACGATGGGCGCGCGTCACGCCGTCCGCCGCTCGACGGCCTCGGAACGGCTACGGGCGCGCGCGTTGCTTCGCGAGGGAGCCGATCGCGTAGGCGCAGGCGTAGTCCCCGTCCGGGATGAACCCATCGCGCCGCGACCGCTCGCCCAGGAGGCCTTCGACCAGCCTCTTCTCGTAGCGGCACGGCAGGTCGGAGACCGCGACGAGATCCTGGAGGGGGCAGTGGCAGAGGCGCAGGCGCGTGCCGGCACCGCCGGCCACGACCTCGGCGACGAAGCCCTCCTCGGAGAGGATCCCGGCGACAGCCTCGAGCCGATCGCGGCCGCGCAGGCCAGCCACGCGCGGCGCCAGCTCGCGGCGCCGGCGCGCGAGGCGGCGCTCGAAGAACTCCTCGAGGAGGTCCCGGCGCCCCTTCTCGTGGAGGAAGCCGGCGAGCTCCCCGAGCAGCTCTCCTTCGCGGCGCGGGAAGAGCGCCTCCCCGGCGCCGGTCAGGCGGAACAGGACGTGAGGCCGGCCGGGCCCCTTCCGGTGGACGCCCGGCCGCTCGACGAGCCCCATCGCGACGAGCGACTTCAGGTGCGTGCGGAGCGTCTCGCGGTTCAGGTCGAAGTCCGCCTCGAGGCGCGCGAGCGTGCACTCGCCGGACCGCTTGATGAGCCCGAGGATCCTCCGCTGGGTCTCGCCGATCCCGGGGCCGAAGAGCGATTCCTTTCCCTGCATCCGCCAGCCTCCCTCAGATCCGCGCCGCGCCCGGGACGACGCCGGCCCGCCCCCCCTGCGGCCGGCTCGCCGAGAGGAGGCGGGGAACGATCCAGGTCGCCCACCAGACGAGGCCGGAGACCTCGAGGAGGCCCGAGACGCCGGCCGTCGGGAAGGCCATCGGGGTGACGTCGGTCAGCACCTGCTGCGTCACGCGCAGCGTGCAGCCGAGGTTCAGGAGGACGAACGGAGCGAGCGGCATCGCCTCGGCGTCCGCAGAGGTTCCCGGCGGCCGGGGTGCGACGCGCGATGCCACGCCGACGATCATCAGGCTGACGAAGCCGACCGTGATCGCGTGCCGGGTGGCGCCGTGCCAGGCGTGCGAGAACGGCAGGCCGACGAGCCGCGACCAGAACGGCCCGGCCACGAGCATCGCGAGCGAGACGCCGAGCCAGACGTGCGCGGCGCGCACGAAGGCGAGCGGCGAGAGGCGGGGCACGACGAATCGGGGCCGCGCGAAAGCCCGGAGGCTCGCGACCGCAAGGGCCGCGCAGACGGCCAGGCCGACCCAGGCCAGCCAGACGGCGACGAAGACGGCCGGCCGGCGGGAGGTCATCGCCACGGGGAAGAGCGCGACCTCGAGGACGACCATGGCCTGCAGGGGCCAGAAGAGGCGGACGGCGCGGCGCTCGTCGACGACCGGCGTCCCGAAGAGCCCGGGCAGCACGCGCATCGAGACGCCGAGGATCATCGAGAGCGCCAGGCCGTGGATCTGCAGGTCGCGGAGCGGCAGCTGCCAGACCGCGATCTCGGACAGGAGCGACGCGCGGTCGGGCGCGCCGATCGTCCGGACGAGGTGCCGCAGGTCGAGGACGGTCGAGAGAAGGAACCAGGCCAGGCCGGCCCCGATGTAGAGGTCCGCCGCCCGAGCGCGCGCCCCCTTCCCGTAGACCGTCGTCGCCAGGAGCGCGACGAAGGCCGCGACGACCGCGAGCTGCAGCGTGCCGGCCGCGATCGCGAGCGTGGCGAACGCGCCCACCGGGCGCGCCTCGCCGACCGTCCGCGCCACGACCGCGAGCGCCATCAGCGGCAGGAGCGCGCGGGCAAGGCGCGGCGAAGAGAGCCGTACGCCCCAGAACGCCGGGAACATCTGGAGCGCGAACCCCATGATGAAGAGCCCCATCCACCCGTAGATCTGCGCCTGGCCGTGCGCGTTGATCTCGAAGATCGAGGGCGCCGAGAAGTCGTGCGCCCGGGCGATCCGCAGGAGGAGCCACGCGCCCCACCCCGCTCCCGCGGTCAGCGTGACCGCGAGGCCGGTCAGGAAGAAGCGCGGGTAGAGCGGCACCCGCGCCGCGGCGGGGAGCCGGGCCGGGCCGGCCCCGGCCGCGAGCGGGCAGACGGACGACGCGGACGGCGGACCGGCGGGTGCGGACGAGGCGGCGGGGACGGGGTTACTTGCCACTGTTATCATGATGTTATGGCTGACAATCAGACGCGTCAATCCCACGTGGCGGACGGTCCGCGGCCGCCGGCTCCCCCTCCGTCCCGGCTCGACTACCACGAGGTCGCCCCCGACGGCTTCGCCGCCATGCTCGGCCTCGAGCGCTACGTCCGTGGCTCGGGACTCCCGCACGGCCTGCTCGAGCTCGTGAAGGTCCGCGCGAGCCAGATCAATGGCTGCGCCTACTGCCTCGACATGCACACGAAGGACGCGCGGGCCGCGGGAGAGACGGAGCAGCGCCTGTACGCCGTCGCCGCCTGGCACGAGGCGCCGTTCTTCAACGGGCGCGAGAGGGCCGCGCTCGCGTGGACCGAGGCGGTGACCCGCGTCGGCGAGAGCTGCGTGCCGGACGAGCTCTACGAAGAGGTGCGCCGGCACTTCGACGGGAAGGAGCTCGTCGACCTCACCCTGGCGATCGTCGTCATCAACGGCTGGAACCGGCTCGCGGTCTCGTTCCGGACGGCCGCCGGCAGCTACCGGCCGGACCTGGCGCGGTAGGGCGGGGGCGCGGATGTCGCCGGACGGCGGGTCGCCGCATCCTTCCGAGAAGCCGCTCTCCCCCTGGTGGCGTCACGCCGTCATCCTCGTCATGACGGTGGGGTTCGGCCTCCTCACGCTCGTCACCGTCCTCACCTACACGAACGCCCCGCCCGTTCCGGAGCGCGTGACGGCGCCGGACGGGTCGACCCTCTTCACGCGCGAGAACGTCGAGCACGGTCAGGAGGTCTTCCTGAAGTACGGGCTCATGGAGCACGGATCGCTCTGGGGCCACGGCGCGTACCTCGGGCCGGACTACAGCGCCGAGTACCTGCACCGGCTTGCCGAGATCGCGGGAGACACCCTGGCCCTGGAGCGCCACGGCAAGTCGTACGCCGCGCTCGCCCCGGACGACGCCGCGGCCGTCGCCGCAGGCGTCCCGGGGCTGCTCAAGGAGAACCGCTACGACGCGGCGAGCGGAACGCTCCGCTTCTCGCCGGCTGAGGCGTCCGCCTGGAGGATTCAGAGCGCGGAATGGGCCGCCTACTTCTCGGGCCCCACACCCGCGCCGGGCCTGCCCGCGCAGTACATCCGCGACCCTCGCGACCTCGCCGACCTCAACTCGTACTTCGCCTGGGCCGCGTGGGCCACCGTCGCGAACCGGCCCGGCAAGGACTACTCCTACACGAACAACTGGCCCTACGAGCCGCTCGTCGGCAACCGGCCGAGCGCCTCGACCTACCTCTGGAGCGCGCTCAGCCTCGTCACGCTGCTCGGCGGGCTCGGCGCCCTCCTCTTCGCGTTCGGCCGGTTCGACTTCCTCGGCTGGCACGGCCCCTCGGGCGCCGGCCACGAGCACGAGAGCCTCCTCGCCCGCTGGACGCCGACGCCGAGCCAGAAGGCGGTCGGTCTCTACTTCGGCGTCGTCGCCCTGCTCTTCCTCCTCCAGACCCTCGCGGGGGGCGCCCTCGCCCACTACCGCGTCGAGTCGGGCGCCTTCTACGGGATCGACCTCGCGCGGTACCTTCCCTACAACCTCCTCCGGACGTTTCACCTGCAGCTCGCCATCTTCTGGATCGCGACCGCCTGGGTCGCGGGCGGGCTCTTCCTCGCGCCCCTCGTCGGCGGCGCCGAGCCCCGCGGCCAGCGGGCCGGCGTGATCGCC
>JAGOBQ010000438.1 GCA_017999215.1 Thermoanaerobaculia bacterium | reverse complement strand
CGACAACGGCGTCGGCTTCGACATGGCGTTTGCCGGTCGCCTCTTCGGGGTCTTCCAGCGTCTCCGCCGGGCCGAGGAGTTCCCGGGCACCGGAATCGGGCTCGCGCTCGTGCAGCGCATCATCCATCGACACGGAGGGCGAGTCTGGGCCGAGAGCGCCGTCGGTCGTGGGACGACGATCCGTTTCACGCTCGGTGACTGAGCCTCAGGGGAGCTGCGACGGGCCGTCTCCGGAGCCCGCTCAGGGGCTCCGGGGCCGACGAGCCCGGCGTCTACCCGCCGGGCGGCGTCGCCGGCGGGGCGGCCGGTGAAGCGGACGTCACGACCGCGAATCCGGCGTCGCTCCCCTTCTCGTCCCAGATGCCGACGCAGATGCGCGCGTCCGGGCCGGTCGCCACGATCTCGAGCTCGTACGTGTAGTGGCCCGCCTTCGCGGTCTCGAGCTCGGCCGCGGGGATCTCGAAGGCCTGGCTCCGCCGGGTGACCTCGGAGAAGTCCCCGGCGGCGGCGACGGAGGCGACGAGGACGGAGAAGGCGCCCTGGGCACCCTTCGCCGTCGGGAGGAGGGCAAGGGAGGCGATGGGGATCCGCACCTCGACGCGGATCCGGTACTTCCCGTCCTGCGAAGGAGCCGGCGAGGCCGTCGCGGAGATCGGGATCCGCGCCCGGCCGTCCGGCTGGAAGAGGTGCGCGAGGACCCGGTCGGCCATCTGCTCGGCGGTCGTCTTCTCCACGAGCGAGCTCCGGACCCGGACGTCGAGCTTCCGCCCCTTCACCTTCACCGCGACCGGCACCGACCGGCCCGCGCCCGGCGGCGCGGGGTAGCCGATCGAGTACCACGACTCGAGGTCGGAGGCGACGCGGTCGACGAAGCGGTCGACGTTCCCGGCGCCGACCGCCGCGACGCCGCCGGTCTTCTCGGCGACGAAGGAGAGCGCCTCGAGCTCGTTGTCGAGGACGATCTGCTCCTTTCCGCCGAGCGGCTGGTCCGAGAGCCCCGGCGCGGAGAGGCGCGACCGGTCGGCCGAAGGCATCGCCGCCTCGAGCTCGGCCGGGAAGACGCCGTGGAGGGTGACGCCGTTCGCGTTCGCCGCGCGCGCCACCTCCTCGAGGAGCCGCTTCGAGTCGAACTGCCGGGTCCGCGGGTCGCCGAGCGCCTCGGCACCCGTCCGGTCCTTGAGCAGGAACTCGAGGCCGGCGTAGCGCGAGAAGCGGTGGGAGACGAGGACGAGGACCTTCCTCCCGTCCATCCCGCCGAGCGTCGCGGCGAGACCCTTCAACGCGGACGTCTTCGCCTTCATCTCGAAGAACGCCTGCTGCGCGGCGAGCTCGGCCGAGGGCATGAAGCCGCCGAAGTCGGTCCCGATCCGCGGGTCGGCGGCCAGGGAGGTGAACCACTCGTCCGACTCGCGCAGGAGGTCCTGGTCGCCCCTCTCGGGGGCGACGCGGCCGCTCTGCCGCTCGATCCCACGGAGCGTCGCCGCGAGGAGCTCGACGTCGCCCGTGAAGGGGAGGACCGTCCGGATCGACCGGTTCCAGGTGACGACCATCGCCTCGTCTCCCTCTTCGATCGACACCTCGAGGAGGCGGGAGAGGGCGTCGAAGAGCTCGGCGCGGCGGGCCGCGTCGGGGACGTAGAGCCGGTCGAAGAAGAGGACGATCCGGCGGGGAGGGCGCGCGGCGGCGGCGGGGGGCGCGGCGGCGCCGGGCTCCGGCCCCGGGGTCGGACCACCCTCGCCCGTCCGGATCTCGCTGAAGTTCGAGATCGGCACGACCTTGCCGTCGTGGCGGACCTCGAAGTCCTCCGCCTTCAGCCCTCGGACGCGGGCCCCCGACGGTTCGGTGACGACGACGTCGAGGTTGAAGAGCGTGACCTCGACCGAGGCCGCGGCGCGGGGAGGCGTCGCCGGCGGCTCCGCGGCGGGAGCCGCCGAGGCGGCGAGGGCGGCGAGGAGAGCGAGTGTGCGCATCAGGTTCCGCCGAAGCACGCACGCGGCGTGCCGGACGTGCCGTACTCTAGAGCATACGCAGGCGGCCATGCTCTCGTTCACGTCGCTCTTCGTAGGACTCGTCTTCGGGATCGTCCCGGTCAGGGTCGTCGCGACCGCCCCCGTCGTCCGCGTCGAGCTCTACCTCGACGGGGAGCGCGTCGCCGACCTCCGGGAGCCGTTCGAGGCCCGCCTTGACCTCGGCTGCGAGCCGGCCCCCCACGAGCTCGTCGCCGTCGGCTACGACGATCGCGGCCGGCAGGTCGACCGCATCCGGCAGTGGATCAACCGGCCGCGGCCCCCCGCCGAGGCGACGCTTCTCCTCGAGCCGGGCTCGGGCGGCAAGGAGAGGATCGCGAGGCTCTCCTGGCGTTGCCTCACGGAGGAGAACCCGCGCTCGATGACGGTGACGCTGGACGACGTCCCCCTCGCCGTGGAGGACCCGTCGGCGATCGCGCTCCCTCCCCACGACCCGTCGAAGGTCCACTCCCTGAAGGCCGTCCTCGACTTCGGACGCGGCGTCGTCGCGACCGCCGAGGCGATCTTCGGCGGCCCCCGCCGGACCGAGGCGTTCACCGAGATGACCGCCGTCGCCGTGGAGCTGCCGGACGGCGGGGGCCTCCCCCCGGCTTCCGACCTGACCGGCTGGTTCGAGAGCCGCGGACGGCCGCTCGAGGTCGCTGCCGTCGAGGAAGGGCCGCGCGAGGTCGTCGTCCTCTGCGAGGGGAGCGCGCTCGCCTCGCTCCGGAAGATCTTCCGGTACCGGACCACCGCCTTCGAGCCGAGCCTCCCGGAGGACGCCGTCCTCCGCTACGTCTGGCCCGTCGCGCAGTCGGCGGCCCAGACGGCGATGAGGACGAACGTCTACCCGATCACGCGCCCGCTCGGACCGGGCGACGGGAGCCTGAGCTGGATCGCGACGCGCCGTCTCGACTGGCCCGCGTGGCGGCCCGGCGGGCAGCGGATCTCGGACGCGCTCGCGGTGGCGGCCCTTGCGGCCGCGGACGGGGAGCGGCGGCGGGCGGTCGTCCTCCTCCTCGGCCCCGAGGCGGAGGACGCGAGCCTCTTCGTTCCGTCCGAGGCGACGGCGTTCCTGGGGCACCTTCGCGTCCCGCTCGTCGTCTGGACGGTCGGCGGGAAGGCGGCGCAGAAGACGACGCCGTGGGGAAGCGCGACGCCGATCACGACGGCGCGGCAGTTCGACGCGGCCGTGGCGGCGCTCTTCGAGAAGCTCGCCCGCCAGAGGATCGTCTGGGTCGAGGGGACGCACCTGCCGCAGGACGTTCAGGCGGGAGCCCTCGCGGGCGAGGTCCGGATGGCGCGCTGAAGGCCCGGGCGACCCGCCCCGAGGCGATGCCGGCGCGGCGAAGCGGAGGCGCTCCCGCCGCGGGCTTCAGGGCGCCGCGAGGGCCCGCGCGAGGGCGAGCACCTTCTCGCGCTCGACCTTGTACGTGATCATCCGCGCGACGCCGTCGGCGCGCTGGACGACGACCGCCAGGGCGTCGTCCCCGGCGGGGAGGACGGCGGCCTTCACGCCGACACCGGGCAGCAGCTCGCGCTTCGTCGTTTCGTTCTCGAGAGCCAGGACGTCGAACTCGAACTCATCGTCGGCGGTCCGCTGGTCGTCGGCGAGCGCCTTCAGGCTGGCGAACGTGAAGCCGAAGTTGCTGCCGTCGCCCTGCCAGTCGCAGCTCGTGAACCCGGGCCGCGGCTCACCGACCGCCGGGCCCTGGTACCCGTCGCCCACGACGGCCACGGCCTCCTCCGGGGTCAGGACCGCATCGCACCGCACCGCGGAAGGCTCCGCGGGCGACTGCGCGTGGGCGGTGGCGGCGAAGAGCAGCAGGACGGCGAGCGGGATCGTTCGCATCATTCAACCTCCTCCGGACCGGTGACGGGCGTTCGGGCCCGACGATTCTCGTTCACGGGGTCGCCGGCCGTGTCAAGTCGTGGGACGAGCGTCCGCCTTCCGGGCCGCTCGTGGCTGGCGACGTCCGCCCGCGGTGGGCCGCATCGGGAGAACTCCCGCTCTCTCGCCGCGTACTTCCCGGAGATGAGGCTTCTCGCGAACACCCTCGGCATCGCCCTGCTCCTCCTCCCCGCCTGTCGCACGGCCGCCCCTCCCGCCGTGCCCACGACCACGGCGGCCCCGGCGGAGAACGCTGCGGCGGCCGACCCGTCGGAGCGGCTCGTCGCCGCCTGGGTGCGGGCCCGGCGGGGAGACGCCGATGGGGCGCTTCGCCTCCCCCGCGAGCCCGACGCCGGGGGGTGGGGCGTCCCGCCCGCCGCGGCCGCCTTCCC
>JAGOBQ010000437.1 GCA_017999215.1 Thermoanaerobaculia bacterium | reverse complement strand
GTTCTCCGGCGCATCAGAGCGCCGGAGGGAAGGTCAAAGTCTCGTGGCACGCCCGTTCGTTTCTCCCGAACCGATGGGTCCGCTCGGATTCGAACCGAGGACCCGCCGGTTATGAGCCGGTGGCTCTGACCGCTGAGCTACGGACCCACCTGCATTTCCCAGCATAGCACGCCGATCGGGCCGGAGCCCTTTCGGCCCTGTAACGAAACGCACGGAGCCGGCGGAATCTTCCCGGGAAGGCCGGGAAACCTCGCAGGCGTGACGCGCTCGTCGCTTCGGCGAGGGGCCGCGGTCGGGGAGGGCTCACGGACCGCGACGCGCCGTCGCGGCAGGCATCCTCTCCGCGCGGAAGGGGCGGAGGGGGCTCGGGGGAGGCGGTAAGCGCCTCCCCCGATCGAAGAACAGCTGAACCCGGCGGGCCGGATTCCCCGAGAACGCTAGACGTTGACGTCGATGAACGGCCGGAGCTTCTTCGCGCGCGAGGGGTGGCGGAGCTTCCGGAGCGCCTTCGACTCGATCTGGCGAATCCGCTCTCGGGTGACGTTGAAGCTCTTGCCGACTTCCTCGAGCGTGTGCTCGGCCCCGTCGCCGACGCCGAAGCGCATCCGGAGGACCTGCTCCTCGCGCGGCGTGAGGGTCTTGAGCGTCCGGCGCGTCTGGTCGCGGAGGTTCGCCACGATGACCGCGTCGATCGGCGAGACGACGTTGCGGTCCTCGATGAAGTCGCCGAGGTGGCTGTCCTCCTCCTCCCCGATCGGGGTCTCGAGGGAGATCGGCTCCTGCGCGATCTTCATGATCTTGCGGACCTTCGAGGCGGGCATGTCCATCCGCTTGGCGATCTCTTCCGCGGTCGGCTCCCGCCCGAGCTCCTGGACGAGCGAGCGCTGCGTCCGCGTGAGCTTGTTGATCGTCTCGATCATGTGGACCGGGATCCGGATCGTCCGGGCCTGGTCGGCGATGGCGCGGGTGATCGCCTGGCGGATCCACCACGTGGCGTACGTCGAGAACTTGTAGCCGCGACGGTACTCGAACTTCTCGACCGCCTTCATCAGGCCGATGTTCCCCTCCTGGATCAGGTCGAGGAACTGGAGGCCGCGGTTCGTGTACTTCTTCGCGATGGAGACGACGAGGCGCAGGTTCGCGACGATGAGCTCCTGCTTGGCCCGGTCGGCCTCCTCCTCACCGTCCCGGATCTGCCGGAGCGTCTTCTTGATCTCGTCGTGCGAGACGCCGTACTTCTCCTCGAGCTCCTTGAGAAGGACCCGGTACTTGGCGACGCGGCGCTTGTAGAAGTCGATCCGGACCTCGTTCTTCTCCTTCTTCAGGTTCGCGAGGTCCTGCCGGATCTGGGCCTCCGGCATGGCGAACTGCCGGTCGATGTCGCGGAGGATGTTGATCATCCGCTGCAGCGTGGCCGGCGTGAAGTCGATCGAGTGGATGAGCCGGGCGATCTCGGAGATCCGGCGGTCGACGGTCGGGTCGACCGCCGGCTGCGGCTTGGCCGCGGCCTTCTTCGCCGAGGCCTTCGCCGGCTTCTTCGCGGCCTTCGCGGCCTTCTTCTTCTCCTGGAGCTTCCGGAGCTCGCCGTCGAGCTTGGCGATCTTCTTGAAGTGGCCGAGGACCTCCTCGATCCGCTTCGCCGTCCGCGGGTCGACCTCCTCGGAGTCCTCGAGGGCCGCCGCCGCGAACTCGAGGAAGCCGCGGGCGACGTTCTTGTCCTTCTTGGCCGCCTCGACGATCCGGAGGATCTCCTCGAGGACGATCCGGTTCGTGGAGAGCGCCTGGTAGATCCGCGCCTCGCCCCGCTCGATCCGCCGGGCGATCTCGACCTCTCCCTCGCGGTCGAGGAGCTTCACGGTCCCCATCTCGCGGAGGTACATCCGGACGGGGTCGTTCGTCTTCTCGACGGTCGTCAGGTCGGGGAGGACCGCCTCGGAGTGCGCGGCCCCTTCCTTCTTCGGCGTCGCCTTCTCGGGGACGTCCACGATCTCGATCCCGAAGTCCCCGAGCCGTATGTAGACGTCGTCCAGCTCGTCGGGGGTGTTCGAGATCTCCTCGGGAAGTGCCTGGAAAATCTCGTCGTAGAGCAGGTATCCCCGCTCCTTCCCGAGGGCGATCAGCCCGCGCAGCTCCGGGTGCTTTTCTTCGACCGTCACGTCTTCCCCAATCAGCCCCGACTTTCGTCCGGGCGGCGTAGCTCCTGCTTCATACGACGCACCTCCTCGGAAAGCTTCTGCTTCTCGGCGAGAAGGGCAGTCCGGCCGTCCCGGTCATGCCGGGCTTCGGCCTGTGCGATCAACGGCTGCAGTTCGACTCCTCGCTCCTCGAGTCGCCTTATCTTCAGCTGGAGGAGTGGCTTGCGTAGCTTCTCCAGGTCGGGGGCTGCGGGGATCTCGTCCGTCTGCCGGGAGTCCGATAGGAGGAGTCGGGCTACCAGCGCCCCCGCGCCGCCCCCAAGATGGGATTGAAGTTCGGAAAAATCAAGGGTATCCGCCTCCGGAGCCAGGGACTTGAGCTTCTCGGCGACCTCCCGGACGTCGGGGTGAGAAAAGAGCTCGAGCGGAATGCGGGGGACGATCTCCGCCCCGGCCGGCCAGGTCGAGAGGAGGGATTCGAGGACCCGCTCCTCGGCCTCCGGCACCGGTCGGGCGACGGAAGGGGAGGCCGCGGCCTCGGGACGGAGCGGGGTCCGGCGGTTCCGGTCGTGGAGGAGGTCGAGCGGCACGCCGCTGGCGCGCGAAAAGGCCGCGAGGAGCTCGTGCCGGAGGACTCGGTCGGGGGCGACGGAGAGGATCGCCTTCGCCTCGTTGATCCGCGCCGCTCGCTCCGCCGCGTCGCCGGTGGCGGGCGGGATCGAGGCGGCGAGGACGTCGAGGATCGGCCGGGCGGACTCGACCGATTTCCGGAGCGCCTCCGGCCCGTGTGCGCGGAGGAACGAATCGGGGTCGTGCCCGTCGGGGAACGAGACGTGAAAGACCCGGACACCCCGCTCGACGAGGAGAGGGAAGGCCTTCCAGGCCGCGGCAAGGCCCGCGGCGTCCCCGTCGTAGGCGACGACGACGGAGGGAACGTGCCGGGCCAGGAGGTCGGCCTGGGTCGTCGTGAGGGCGGTCCCCATCGAGGCGACGGCCCACGGCACGCCGGCCCTCTCGAAGGCGATCCGGTCGAAGTAGCCTTCGCAGAGGACGAGCCTCTCGCTCTTTCGCGCCCCTTCGCGCGCCCGGTCGAGGCCGTAGAGGACCCGCCCTTTCGTGAATCGCGACGTCTCGGGGCTGTTGATGTACTTGGCCGGGTCGTCGCCGAGCGCGCGGCCCCCGAACGCGAGGACTTCGCCGCGCCCGTCCCGGATCTCGAGCGTCAGGCGGTTGCGGAAGCGGTCGTAGACGCGACCCGAATCGGCGTTCTTCTGAAGGAGTCCGGCCTCGAGGAGGACCTCTTCGGTGAAGGTCCCCGAGAGGGTGCGCAGCAGCCCGTCCCAGGAGTCCGGCGCCGCCCCGAATCCGAGCGCGTCCCACTCCTCTCGCGGCACGCCGCGCCCCTCGAGGACGGCGACCGCCGCGCGGTTCTTCGGGAGCTGCTCGCGGAAGAAACGGGCCGCGGCGACGAGCGCCTCGGCCGCGCGGTTCTCCTTCGCCCGGTCGGCGCGCGTCCCGGTCCGGCGGACCGGGAGCGGGATGCCGGCCCGGCGCGCGAGATAAGCGACGGCTTCCGCGAACTCGAGCTTCTCGGTCTCCCGGACGAAGGTGATCGCATCCCCCTTCGCGCCGCAGCCGAAGCAGTAGTAGAAGCCGCGATCGGGATGGACGTGGAACGAGGGGGTCTTCTCGCCGTGGAAGGGGCAGAGCCCTTTCCAGGAGCTCCCGGCCTTCTTCAGGCCGGTGACGGCGCCGACGAGCGCGACGATATCCGTCGCGGCGAGGACGTCGTGCTTCAGGTCGTCGGTGATCTCGTAGGCGGCGTCCACTCGGCTCTCAGTCCCGGAACGATTCAGGCCCCGCCTTCATTCCGCGAGCGCCGCGCGCGGCGTCCCGGACCCCCGCCGCCAATCCGCGCTCATCGGTCCTTCAGCTCGGCGCTCGCCGGGGGGCTCGGCGCTCGCCGGGGGGCTCGGCTTCGCGCGCCCCCCGGACCCCCATCGCGAATTCGCTGTCCCGGTTGCCGAAAGGCCCGCGCGCGCCCCCCGGACCCCCCTCGCGAATTCGCTGTCCCGGTTGCCGAAAGGCCCGCGCGCGCCCCCCCGACCCCCATCCCAACCCCCGCCCATCCGCCCCGCATTTCCCCAACGGTCGCC
>JAGOBQ010000436.1 GCA_017999215.1 Thermoanaerobaculia bacterium | reverse complement strand
GGTCCGCGCTCCCCGACAGGCGAGTCGCCAGGAGCGGGACCATCCCGCCGTCTCCGCGGAGGAACCGGCGGAGGTCGTCGCGATAGCGGCCGTTCCATTCGGCCCAACGTCCCCAGTTCGGGAAGTGTCCGACCTGGTAGAGCCCGGCGGCGTCCCACGCTTCCGCGATCAGCTTCGTGTTCGCGAGGACCGGGTCGGCCGCGATCCGCTCGAGGAGCGGCGGGTTCGTCAGGACCGAGCCGTCGCGTCCTCGCCCGAGGATCGAGGCCAGGTCGAAGCGGAACCCGTCGACGTGCATCTCCGTCACCCACCAGGCGAGCGAGTCGAGGATCAGGTCCCTCACGACCGGGTGGTTGCAGTTGAACGTGTTCCCGGTCCCGGAGAAGTTCGCGTAGCGCCCCTCACCGTCGAGGATGTAGTAGGTCGAGTTGTCGAGGCCGCGGAACGACCAGGTCGGCCCGCGCTCGTCCCCCTCGCCGGTGTGGTTGAAGACCATGTCGAGGATCACCTCGATCCCCGCCTCGTGGAGCGCCTTCACCATCTCCCGGAACTCGTCGACCGCGGCGCCCGGACCGGCGCTCGCGGCATAAGCCGAGCGTGGCGCGAAGAAGGAGATCGGGTGGTAGCCCCAGAGGTTCTTCAGCCGCTCGCCGGTCGCGGGGTTCCGGCGGTCGTTGTCGTTCTCCTCGAACTCCGTCACGGGCATCAGCTCGACGGCCGTGACCCCGAGGTCGACGAGGTACGGAACCTTATCCACGAGGCCGCGGAACGTTCCGGGGTGCGCGACGCCGGAGGAGGAGTGCCGCGTGAAGCTCCGGACGTGGAGCTCGTAGATCACCGAGTCGGCGAGGTGCCGGTCGATCGGCTGATCGAACCCCCAGTCGAACTCGCGGCTCAGGATGACGCCGCGGCGCGAGCGGAGCCCCTCCCACCGCGTCTCCTCGCCCGGCCGCGGCGGCTCGCCCCACGCCTCGCCTCCGGCGATGGCGCGGGCGTACGGGTCGAGGAGGAGGTCGGGGCCGTAGCGATGCCACGGCGCGCCGGGAGCGGTCGCCCGCTCCGCGCGCCACGCCCAGCAGACCGACGGGTCCAGCCCGCGAAGGAACGCGTGCCACACGTCGCCCGTCCGGTTGTAGCGCGGGTCGAGAGGGAGCTCCGCCGTCGGCGTCGCGTCCCCGGGTGCGAAGAGGACGAGCGTGACCGAAGTGGCGTGACGGGCGAAGACCGAGAAGTTCACCCCGCGCCACGATGGGGTCGCGCCGAAGGGGATCGGGTGTCCCCGGAGGACGGCGAAGTCGGCGGAGATGTAGTCGAGGAAACGCCCCGAGGGGCTGGACGCGCTCATGGAATTCGTAGGCCTTCCGGCGCGCCGAGCATACCCACGTCCCGGGGTGCCGTAGACTCCTTTCACCCACGGGGACGCGGCCCGGTCCCTTGGTCGGGAACCGCCCCGCAGGAGGACAGATGATGCAGAAGACCCTCACCGCCACCCTCGTCCTGGCGGCGCTCGTCTCCTTCCCGGTCGCCGCGACCGAGAAGAAGAGCGAAGCCCCCAGGCCCGCCCCGGCCGCGGAGGCCGCCATGAAGATCCACGTCGACCCGGCGACGGGGCAGGTCGTCGCGCCGAAGAGCTCCCCGGACGCCGCGCGTCCCTCCACGGCCGCCGCGTCCGCCGAGGCCTTCCCGCCGACCCGCGTCGAGAAGGTGACGACGAAGGCGGGCGGGAAGAAGGTCGCCCTCCACGGCCGCTTCATGATGGAGACGACCGCGAAGGTCGGCCCCGACGGGAAGGTCACGCACGACTGCGTAGCCGTCGAGGAGACCGGCACAAAGGCCGCGCCCGCGAAGGAGCACCGCCATGACCGCTAGGGCGCTCCTCGGCGGGACGCTCGCCGCCGCCCTCGTGCTCGCGGCCCCTGCCGCGGCGACGACGATCACGATCATCAACGTCGACTCTCCGGGCGTCGGGTTCAACGACCCGGCCCCGCGGACCCCGGTCGGCGGCAACAACGGGACGACGCTCGGCGAGCAGCGCCTGAACGTCTTCCGCTACGCCGCCGACTTCTGGGCCGCCCGGCTCGACTCCCCCGTCGAGATCACCGTCGAAGCGAAGTTCGAAGCGAAGGAGTGCACCCTCACCACGGCGACCCTCGGGTCGGCCGGCACGCGCTACATCTTTTCTGACTTCAAGGGAGCTCCGCGGGCCGCCACCTGGTACTCGAGCGCGCTCGCGAACAAGCTCGCGGGAGAGGACCTCGAGCCTGCCGAGGCGGACATCGCGGCGAGCTTCACGACCGCCCTCGACGACGGGAGCTGCCTCTTCCCCAAGAAGTGGTACTACGGCCTCGACGCCCAGCCGGCCGGCGACACGACCGACTTCGCGACCGTCGTCATCCACGAGCTCGGGCACGGCCTCGGTTTTCAGACGTTCGTCAGCCGGACGACCGGCGAGAAGTTCTCCGGCGACGAGAACCCCGGCCTCGACGACGCCTACATGGTCCACCTCTACGACGGGACGAGCGGCAAGACGTGGGACCAGATGACGGACGGCGAGCGCCTCGCCTCCGGGACGAACACGTCGAACCTCCTCTGGAACGGCTCGAACGTCGTCGCCGTCGCCTCGGGCGTCCTGGCCCAGGGGATCGGCCTGGGAGGCCGACCGAGAATGTATGCCCCGAACCCGTCCCAGGCGGGCTCTTCGGTCTCCCACTGGGACACGGCGCTGACGCCGGACGAGATGATGGAGCCGTTCGCGACGCGCGCGATGCACCGGCTCGACATCACCGACGAGCTGATGCTGGACCTCGGCTGGGGCCTCGCCTCGGGGAGCAGCGAGTTCCACTGGATACTCCCCTCCTCCGCGAAGGCCCCGGGCAAGGGAGGCGCCTACTACACGACGGCCCTCTCGATCGGGAACCGCGGCGCCGCCGAGGCGCGCTACCGAATGAAGTTCCTCGGGCACGACGCCGACGGAACGGGAGGCGCCGAGTCGTCCGAGTTCGTCCTCGGACCGAATCAGTCGGTCACGTACGAGGACGTCCTCGGCTCCGTCTTCAGCCTCGCGAACGGCAATTACGGCGCGATCCGCGTCACGGCGAACGTCCCGTCGCTGAACGTCCTCGGGCAGACGGCGACGCCCGTCCTCACCGACTGGAAGAGCTGCGTCTCCTCCGGCTTCTTCGGGCAGTCGGTCCCGGCCGTCCCGGCCTCCGGCCTCATCACCGCCGGCACGACGCGGTCCATCGTTGGCATCCGCGACGACGCCGCCTTCCGGACGAACCTGATCCTCGCAAACGCCGGCACGTCGATCATGACGGTCGACCTGACCCTTCTCTCGTCCTCCGGCGCGATCCTCGGGACGCGCAGTGTCTCTCTGCACCCGCTCGGCATGACCCAGGTCGGCCCGCTCGTCGGGGGGATGGGCGTGACCGGAGCCGTCCGCGACGCGCAGCTCCTCCTGACGACCTCCACGACCGGCGGCGCTTTCGCCGCCTACGCGAGCGTCATCGACAACGTCACGAACGACCCGAGGACGGTCCTGCCGAACTGACCCGTCTCTCTCGCCGGCGCGCCCCGCGCCGCTTCGAGCCCCGGCTCCGCCACGGCGGACCGGGGCTCTTCCTTTGCCCGGAACGACCGCGCCTATCGCGCGTCCGTCCGCTCCCCTCGCCCTCCCGCCGCAACCCGCCCGACGAGCCAGAGGGCCGCCGCTCTCGCCACGACCTCTCCCTGCGCGTCGCGGATCTCCGCCGCGACCTCCACCTCGCGCCGCTCGCTCGATGCGACCGGTGCGAGATCGCACGCGGACGTGAGCGTGCCGCGCGCCTTCTTCACGTACTCGATCGTCAGCCTCACGAGGATCGCGCGGGCGTCGTCGGGGAGGGCGGTGTTGAGCGCCAGGCCGGTCGAGAGCTCGGCGAGGTTCATCAGCGCGACGGCGTGGATCGAGTCGAGGTGGTTCCTCACCCGGCGCCGGTCGGCGAGCTCCACGCGCGCACGTCCCGGCGCCAGCTCGCGCACGACCGCGCCGATCGAACCGGAGTACGGAACCCTGCGCCCGAGCGTCCAGCTGAAGATCCGGTCCCCGGCCGGAAGCCGCCGGCAGCGGCGCCACGCCTCGAGGATCGCCTTCCCGGGACTGCCTCCGCTCCTCGCCATCCGACCGCCTCCCTCGCTGCCGCCCCGCGCCGGCGGATTCTGCACGATCCCGCGTAGACTTCCCGCCCGCCGTGCTCCCTCCCGCCTCTCCCCCCCCGATCCGCCGCGCCGCCGCCCCGCCCCGGCCGGGCGCGC
>JAGOBQ010000435.1 GCA_017999215.1 Thermoanaerobaculia bacterium | reverse complement strand
CTCGGAGAATGTGTATAAGAGACCGCCTTTACCTTCCTCGACCAGGCATTCCAGCGCTTCGGGCGGAACGTCTCCGGCGAGACCTTCCTCGTTCTTGCGAACCGAACGTGCGGGGCCGCGCCCCTGCCGTAGCCCGGGCCCGCGCCTTCCGACGCTCCCGCCCCGGCCAGGGTGTTAGCGCTCACGTAGAACCGCGGAAATCTGGACACGAGCCGAGGCGTTTCGGCGAGTTCGAGACTGCGCCGTGAGTATCCAGAAGGGGTCGAACCAGGTGCTCTGTCGCGAGCAGGCTACGCACTGGAACCCCTCGAGCGGCTTCGTCGAGCCCTGGAGTCGGATCTGCTCCGTTCTCCGCCCCGGCGGCCGCCTTCGATCACGTACGACGGCGTTCGTGGGCGGGTGATGCGTCACGCGCAGTCGCGCGCGGTAGGCGCGTTGCCGGACTCGATGTCGTAGGCGGCCAGCCAGACTCGCCTGATACCGCCGTCCGGCAGCGCGTTGCTGGCGACGACGATGATCCTGTCGGCAGGAGGCACCACAGAAGCCCTGCCCACGGTGACAGCCTTCGCAGACCGTGAACGCCCGCCGGCATCGCTCGTTGCCGCAGACAAGGAACCTGAGCACGCCGTGAGCCTGGGATCGAGCACGAGTCATGTGTCGACGCTAACCCGCCGCCGCCGAGCGGCGGCGGGGATGATGCTGGTCACCCTTCGGTCGGCTCCTGTCCAGATTCCCGCGTTTTCAGGTGATCGGAGACAGCCAGGGCGGGAAGCGGATCACTAAGCGCTGGTGGTCCGCGGACTACGCCGCACTCGCATCGGTTCGCCGCAGCAATTGAGGCGGCCGGCGTCGGTCACGACGTCGCGCGCGGCGAGGGCGGACACGGGTTTCGGGAGTACGTGGGGAACGGGCTCCTCTCGCAGGCTGCGAGGGCCGTTCTCGGCCCCGGCGCCTCTCACCCGAGCAGGCCTCGAGTTCCAGCGCCTGAGGCACGCTGAAGGCAATCCTCGACCGCTCGAGGAGCGGGTCAGGATGCCCTTCAGGGCCTAAGTTCAGAGGATTCAATGGTGCCGGAGGAGGGACTCGAACCCTCATGAGCTTGCGCTCGGGGGATTTTGAGTCCCCTGCGTCTGCCGTTCCGCCACTCCGGCGCGAGGGCCGAAGTCTAGCAGCGAAGCGTCAGGCCCACTCGACGCGGACCGAGGCGTGGAGGTGCGCCAGGGAAGCTCCGAGAAGCGCGCCGACGACGTTCCAGAAGACGTCGTTCACGTCTGCGGCGCGGGTCGGGAGGAAGAACTGCACGGTCTCGATGCCGACGCTGAAGACGAGGCCGAAGAACACGACTTCGACGTGGTTGCGCCAGCGTGCCCGGCCGCGCCCGTCGACGAACTTCCAGGCCAGGAAGCCCCAGATCGCGAACATGACGAGGTTGCCGACGAGCCCGAGGAGCCCGAGAACGAACCGATTCGAGAAGACGCCGGCCTTCCCGGCGCTCGCCCTGAGACGCGCGAGGTCGTCGAACGGCACGAGGTTCGTCACGACTCCGGGCCGCCCCTCCACGAGGAGCGTCCCGGCCAGGACGAGGGCCGTGTACGCCAGGAGGAGCGCCCCCTGCGTCCCCTTCCCCACGACGACGCGCTTCACCGGCGGTCCTCGGGAGCGTCCGAAACCGCGTCGGCTCCGCGCACTCCGGCGAAGAGGCCCTCGGCTCCTTCCGGGACGAAGATGACGTACCGGAACCCTTCGCCGGCGAGAAGCTCGCAGGCTTGACGGGCCGCGCCCCCGTCGTCCCCGACGACGACGAGGGGAGATCTCCGGAAGCGCCCCACCTCCTCGAGCCGGGAGCGGAGGGCGGTGAGGGGGATCTCGTGGGCTCCCCGGAGCCGGGGCGATGGCAGGGTCCGGACGTCGAGGAGCGGGATCTCCCTCGAGTCCCGGAGCATTTCCCGGGCGACCGACGCCCGCATCTCACGGCACGGCGCGTCGACACGACGCGTTCCCGTGCCGAGGCAGCCGGCGGCGCCGAGCGCAAGGGTCCCGGCCGCCACGCAGCCGAGGAGACGTTCGAGACGAGTCACTCGCTCGAGCTTACCGGATCGCGACCCCGAAACCGGACGGGACGTGACGAAGAGCACGATCGGGAACCCGTTTCGCGACGGTACGTACGTTGCAAAGGATCAGAATGAAGCGTTCCGCGCGCGGCCCTGCGGCCGAAAAGGTGGACGCGGGACGCCTGGAGGATCGAGAAATGAAGAACTTACCGCGATTCGCCCTCGTCGCCGTTGCGGCGGCGGTCCTGGCGGCCGGCCCGGCCGCCGCGCAGGATCGCCGCGGCACGGTGGAGATCACGCCGGTCATCGGCGGCTACTTCGGCGGGACGTTCGACCCCGGCACGCTCGCCTTCTACGACGGCCAGGCGGACGCCTCGACCGAGGTGGCGTACGGCCTGAAGCTCGGCTTCAACGTCACGAACAACTTCGCGATCGAGGCGAGCTACCTGCAGTCGGACCCGAAGCTCCGGCTCGAAGGAGGCGGGGGGATCGGCGGCGGCTCGGAGGACATCGGAAAGATGAAGATGCGCCTCTACGAGATCAACTTCCTCGTCCCCTGGGGGCGCGGACCGGTCCGGCCGTACTTCACGATCGGGGGGGGCGTGAACACGTTCCAGCCCTCGATCCCGGGCTACTCGTTCTCGTCCGACTCCCGGTTCACCGGCAGCCTCGGCCTCGGCGTGAAGACCTACGTCAACCCGAACTTCGGCTTCCGCTTCGAGGGGAAGGTCCGCTCCACCTACATCAACAGCGAGGACGACTACTGGTCCTGCGACAGCTGGTGGTGCGACGGCGACTACTACGGCGACACCCAGTGGTACACCGCCGGAGAGGCGACCGCGGGGGTCGTCATCGCCTTCTGAGCGCCGTTCAGATTCCGGGCGTGCCCGGGGCCCGGCGGACCTCGATCCGCCGGGCCCCGTCCCGTTCCGGCGTGACCTTCACCTCGTAGTCCCCCGGCGAGACCGGCAGGCCCTCCGGCCACTCGACGACGACGACGGCCCCGTCTTCCCGCGCCTCGTCGAGGCCGAGGCCCTCGATCGCCGCGCCGAGCCTCTCGTCGCCCGGGAGGCGATAGAGGTCGACGTGGACGAGGAGGGGCGGACGCCCCTCCGGGCCGTACTCGTGGACGAGCGCGAACGTCGGCGAGGCGACCTCGTCCGGAAGGACTCCGAGCCCTTCGGCGAGGCCGCGTACGAGCTCGGTCTTTCCGGCGCCGAGCGGACCCGACAGGCGGACGAGACCTCCGGGGACGAGGAGGAGAGAGAGCTCCCGCCCGACCTCGCGGGTCTCCTCGACGGAGCGAGCGACCGCCTCGAAGGGAACGGTCTTCACGGCAGGAGCGACTCGGCGACGAAGGCGAAGGCGCGGCCGAGCTCTTCGGGAAGGTCCGAGGCCCGAAGGCTCTCCTCCCCGAGGCGCTCGCGGACGAGGTCTCCCGCGAGGCCGTGCAGGTACGTCCCCGCCGTCGCGGCCTCCCACGCAGGCAGTCCGCGCGCGAGGAGCGCGCCGACGACGCCGGTCAGGACGTCGCCGCTCCCCCCGGTCGCGAGGCCGGGGTTGCCGGACAGGACCCGGGCGACGCGCCCCGCGGGGGTCGCGACGACGGACCGGAACCCTTTCAGGACGACCGTCGCGCCGGACTCGGCGGCGAGGCGCCGCGCGGCGCTTTCCGGGTCGCCCGCGACGGAGGACGCGGAGCGGCCGAGGAGGCGCGCCGCCTCCCCGGGATGCGGCGTCAGGACGGTCGGGCCGGGCCGCCCGACGAGCGTCCCGAGCCTCCCTCGGAGCAGGTTGAGGGCGTCGGCGTCGAGGACGACCGGGAGCGGCGTCGCGAGCGCCTCCTCGAGGCGGCGGGCCCCCCAGCCGCCGGTGCCGAGTCCGGGGCCGACGGCGAGGGCGGTCGGTCCGGACCCCGGCAGCGCGTCCGCGGTGGTCGCCTCGGCCACGAGCGCGTGAACGGCCGCGCGGCTCGCCTCTTCGGCGACGACGACGACCTTCCCCGCGCCGGCCCGGAACGCCGCCCGGGCCGCCAGGGCCGCCGCCCCAGCCATCCCGAGGGCGCCGCCGACGACGGCGAGGGTCCCGTACGTCCCCTTGTGAGCGGCCGCGGGCCGGGGCGGGAAGAGAGGCGCGACGTCGAGGGCCGTGACGACCTCGGGACCGTCGACGGTCGGGCCGGCCGGAAGGAGTCCGATGTCGGCGACGACGACGCGACCACAGGCCGCTGCCGCCGGCAGGAGGAGGT
>JAGOBQ010000434.1 GCA_017999215.1 Thermoanaerobaculia bacterium | reverse complement strand
GAGCAGGCAGCCGCCGATGCCGTTCAGGACGGAGGCGTAGGCGTTCCACCTCTCGGCGGCGGCGAGCGCGGGGAGCGTGGAGCGGAACTCGACGAGCGCCTCGTCGTCGCGCCCGAGATACGACAGGGCCAGGGCGTGGGCCCCCGCGGCCCGCGCGCGCTCGTCGTCCAGGCCGAGCGCCTCGAACGTCAGCCTCGCCCTCTCGGCCAGGTGGAGCGCCTCTTCGGCCCGATCGAGAAACGCCCGGCGCTGCGACTCGGACAGCTCGACGGAGGCGAAGCGGTAGTCCGAAGAGCCGCCCCGTGCGAAGGCGCCGTAGGAGCGGCGCAGCGCGCGGCCTCCTCGGACGAGGTCGCCCGTCCAGTTGCAGGCGGTCCCTTCGACGAGGAGAGACAGGCCCAGGAGGTCGTCGAGCGGGTAGGCGACCTCGGCGGAGGTGTCGCGAAAGCGGGGATCCGAGCGCATCGCGAGGACCGTGTCGCGGGACGCGCGACCGAAGCGGGCCCAGCGGGCGGGCCCGTCCACCATCGAATAGAGAGCCTCGTCCAGGGCGTAGCCGAGCCCGAACCTGTCACGGACCTCGAGGAGGTCGAGGGCGGCGAGCGCCTCGCGAAGAGCGTCGTCCGGGGAGCGGACGGCGCCCAGGAGACGCTCCTTCACTCCGTCGGCGCTGCGGCTCGCGGCGAGGGCTTCGGTGACGACCTCGTCGGTCGGACGTGCGGGCCTTCGCCTCGGCCGAGCCTCGTCCGGCCGGCAACGGAACAAGTCTCCCTCCGGAAGGGAGCGATCCGAGAGCGCGGCCTCCAGCTCGGGAAGAGTCGCCTTCAGCGTCCGGTCGAGCTCGTCCAGATCGGAAAGGGCCGAGGAGCAGGCCGAGCATTCGCCGAGGTGCCGCCTCAGGCGAGCGGTCTCCAGCTCGGAGGTCTCTCCGGAGAGGAGCATCAGGAGCGTGAGGTCGTCCGGATGGGCAGCGCTCATCGATTCACTCCCAGGGCCGCTCGCAGCCGCTGCACGCAGCGGGCGAGGAGGGCCCAGACGTTGTTCGGCGAGGCGTAGGAGAGGGCGTTGGCCGTTTCCTTCAGCGACCGGCCTTCCACGTAGTGAGAGTGGAGGAGCCGGCGGCAGGCCGGGCTGACGCCGGCGACGGCCTGGCGGACGAGTGCGAGCAGCTCGATCGAGGCGCCGGGGGCGCTGGTGCGGTCGGCGAGGCCGGAGACCTCCTCTTCGCTCACCTCGCGCCGCCATCGGGCGCTCCGGAGGAGGTGGAGACACTCGTACCGGAGGATCCGGAACGCGAGAGCCTCGGGGTCGCGGACCGGGCCATCGCGTCGCATCAGCTCGAGGCAGACGTCCTGCACGAGGTCCTCCGCAGCGGAGGCCGGGAGCCGGAACCGGAGGCGGGCGTGGGCCGCGAGCCGCCGGCGGAGGTCTCCCTCCGCAGCGATCGTTTCGGCCAGCTCTCGCCGGGTCGTCGGGGTCCGGGCCTTCGCATCCATGATCAGGCGCCGCCAGAGGGACGATTTTGATACAGGGGAGAGGAGCAGGCGACGAAAGGGGTGGAAGAAGGGAACGCGAGAGAAAAATGGGGCGGGCCGTTCGGCCCGCCCCGCGGGGGCTACGGAGGCGGATTCCCGTTCGACCGCGGTGCGATCCCGCCGGCATCCGCATCGAGGAAGCCGGAGTGGCACGCGGAGAGACGGCTACTGGCGGAGCATCGTCCGGTCGCGCCCATGGCTGGCTAAGTGTCGTTCGGGACCGAGGACGGTGCGTAGACCTCGAAGACCTCGAAGGGCGGCTGCCCATCAGGCGCAACGTTGAAGATGGCGCTCGCGTAGGTCAAGAATGGCTGGTCGGCCGTGATCGACATCCAGACGCGCACCTCAGGGTCACCATGCAGCGCTGCTGCCGGATAGGCGCTCTGGACTCCGTTTACCTGGACGACGTCCTTCGCAGCCACGCTCACAGTCTGCACGTGGATCGGGGGGCCAAGCGCGTCGTCGTAGGCGCGGGTCGTGATCTGAAACGTACCGTTCTCCGTGCCCGCGTTGAACAGCGTGAGATTGACGCGCCGCGGGTACTCTCGCCCGCTCGGCGCGCATCCCAGGTTCCCGAGCCCGATGGGGCCGGTGACGACCGTCGCCCCCGCATCGAACGTGCGGCGGAAGACGGGAAGAGGCCACCGCGCGAGCGGTACCGTCGTCACGCTTGGTTCCACGCAGATGTTCATGTAGTCGACGGACCTGTAGACGTCTCCTCGGAGGAGTATTCCCGGGTCCGGGACAATCTCGAGGAAAGCGACGCCGCTGCTCGGCCTTTCCGCCACACATGGGAGTAGATGATGCCCGCCATTCGGAAGCGTCAGCCCGTTGTCAGCCTCGCACCACTCCGCGTCAATCAGCGCGGCACCGGAACCATAGATGGCCACGACGTGCGCGGTGCCCGCCGTGCGGCCGCCGTTGAATATCGAGAGCCGACTCTGCCAGTACGGTGCACCCATGGTTCTGACATACGGCACGAACAAGGACTCTGCGCGCGCGCTCGGTGCGCCCACGAGCAGCGCGAGGATCAACAGCCGAGAAGCTCGCATTGCGCTTCGCTCCTTTCGCTAATGGAGGTTGTACGCCATGACCGCGAAGTCCTGCCGCAACGTGGATCCGTTTACATCGACTCCATCCCCGGTAAGAGAGAACGCGGTGACCTTGATCTGAAAGCTCGTAACCCCGGAGGGGATGTCGGAGCGGCGAACGCTGACCTTTTCCACATTGTTCCTGCCACGGTCGCGCGTGAAGCTCGTCGGATCCTTCATGGAAAAGCCGTCACGATCGCACGAGTCGATGCTGTCGTAGTACACATTTCCGTAGTACTTGTGCGTGCCCTGGCTGTCGGTGAAGCTCACCTCGAGGTCCAGGTCGTTGACGAGATTCGTGAGAGGGTACGCCTTGTCGTCGCTGTGACGATCAGTCCAGACGAGCGCGACGAAGATGTCCTCCGTCGCATCGGCGATCGTCGCCGTATGAGTCCACGAATCTCCGGCATAGGTGAGCGGCGAACCTTCATCGTGAAAGTAGTAGTTCGCCGCGCTCCCAAAGAGGCGGGCGAGTGACACTCCCCCCCAGCCCTGGTACTTGTCGGGTGCGGGCCGCATGTCGCCCGTGACGGAGCATGTACTGCAGCCCGGGGCACAAGGGACCAGATTCGTCGCCGTCGCGATCAGCGTGGCCTTGATGATCGCCGGCGATGGGGAGGAAACCAGCGAGGCCGACGTCAGCCACTGGCGAGTCATTGCGGCGGCTCCGGCAACCGCGGGTGCAGAAAAGCTGGTGCCGGCTGACCAGAGGTACTGCGCGTAGCCATCCAGATTACTGTTGCAGCCCAATGGGTTCGCGGCACAGTCGTCGCCGTAGAGCGAAGAGCGCCTGCCGTAGACTCGCGTTCCGGGCGCGACGAGATCCGGCTTGAGTCGCTGGTTCGGGAAGCCCGTGCGCGAGAATGCCGCGATCTGATGTGGATCGTTGGCATTTTCGCCATTGTTATTTCCGCATCCCGCTGTATAGCCTTCGTCGTTGTAGGTCTCGGTGGCGCCTACGGTCAGAACGTTCTTTGCGGTTCCGGGTGACGTGACTGAGGCTATCGGGTCGCCACCAATGTTTCCGGCGCTGACGACATGAAGTGAAGGCACTGCATCCCCCGATGCGCCTTTTCGAACGTCTGCGTCCTCCTCTTCGGGCGAGGTGCCAAAATCGAAGGATATAGCTGACAGGTCCCGCGTCGCCTGGTCGAGGATGCGGCTTGACGCATCATAGCCGTACGAGGCGGCGATGTTCCAGCTGTGATTGAAGAGGGTAACGCCCGGCACGGAAGGCGCGTCCGGCAGCGCGACCGTCGCGCTCATCTCGACAATGCCATACCGGGTGAGCGCCGGCATGTTGTTGCTGTTGAAATCCACCTCGCGCGGGAAGATCCGATACCCAGAGCCGTCGCAAGCGAATGCCTTGAACATGGCAACCTGTGCGTCCGCACAGACGCCTTGACTGAAGGCGTAGCCATGGGTGTCGCGACCATTGCTCGCAACGCCATTGATTCCCGCGGCCACGGACGTAACGAGAGTACCGTGTCCCCATTGATCGTCGCCGCGATCGTTCGGCGCGGTTGTAAAGGCGTCCGCGGTGAACACGAGCCGGCAGGCTCCGCTGTCGGGCGTGAGATGCGGTGGGCAGACCGACGTACCACCCGCCTGGAGCCCGTCGCCGACACCGGTGTCGAAAAGGCCGATCTTCTGGCTATTGAGGTTGAGGTTCACG
>JAGOBQ010000433.1 GCA_017999215.1 Thermoanaerobaculia bacterium | reverse complement strand
GTCCGTCGGCCACCCGCACTGAGCCGCCGCGAGAAGCGAGGAGACGAGATGACCGAGCAGAAGAGCAGCACCGCGAGGACGATCCTCGTGATCGCGGCGATCGCCGCGTTCGCCGCCGTCGGGGTGACGGTGCTCCTCGTCAACATCATGGAGCACAAGCAGGAAGCGCGGAACCCGTTCTTCCGCGTCGTCGAGCTCGACGACGACACCGAGGACCCGGCGGTCTGGGGGAAGAACTTCCCGATCCAGTACGACACCTACAAGCGGACCGTCGACATGGTTCGGACGAAGTTCGGCGGCAGCGAGGCGTTCCCGCGCACGCCGACGGAAAACGATCCCCGGTCGCTCGTGACGACGCAGAAGCTCGATGCGGATCCGCGCCTGAAGCGCATGTGGGAGGGATACCACTTCTCTGCGGACTTCCGCGAGGAGCGGGGCCACGCCTACATGCTCGACGACCAGACGTTCACACTGAGACAGGAGCACACGAAACAGCCGGGCGCCTGCATGAACTGCCACGCCTCCACCTACGTGACGATGAAGAAGCTCGGGAACGGAGACCTCGTCAAGGGCTTCGAAGCGATCAATCAGATGCCGTATTTCGACGTCCGGAAGCACGTGAAGCACCCGGTCGCATGCATCGACTGTCACGATTCGAAGACGATGGCCCTCCGCGTGACCCGACCAGCTTTCATCGAGTCCCTCCGAGCACTCAAGGAGCACGAGGGCGTGTCCGGCTACGACGTCAACACCATGGCCACCCGTCAGGAGATGCGCACCTACGTCTGCGGGCAGTGTCACGTCGAGTACTACTTCAAGGGCCCCGAGAAGCGCCTCGTATACCCGTGGAGCCGGGGTCAGCGAGCGGACGAGATCCTCGCCTACTACGACGAGGTGGGGCAGACGGACTGGACCCACGCCGAGACGGGCTCCTCGAACCTGAAGGCCCAGCACCCCGAGTTCGAGACCTTCAGCCAGGGGATCCACGGCCGCTCGGGCGTCGCCTGCGCCGACTGCCACATGCCGTACACGAAGGTCGGCGCAATGAAGGTCTCCGATCACCACGTCCGGAGCCCCCTCCTCAACATCAACAAGGCCTGCCAGACCTGCCACCGCTGGTCGGAGGAGGAGCTGAAGGGGAGGGCCGAGCGGATCCAGGCTCGGCACACGGAGATGAGGGACCTCGCGATGGACGCCCTCGTGGCGCTCATCGACGACCTGAAGGCGGCGAAGGAGGCGGGACGGTCGGACGAGGAGCTGAAGGAGGCGCGGAACTTCCAGCGGCGGGCCTCGTTCTTCGTGGACTTCGCGGAGGCCGAGAACTCTGTCGGCTTCCACGCGCCGCAGGAGGGGGCACGGATCCTCGCGATGTCGATCGACGCCTCGCGCAAGGGCCAGCTCGCCGTCCGCGGGGCGCTCCCGGCGACGCCTCAGCCGCTCCAGAAGGCGGCCGCGCCGGCCGCACCGAAGGCTCCGGAGAAGGTCGCGGTCCTCTCGACGCGCTGACGGCGGGCTCGGGCCGCCCGGTCGTCTCCGAGACGGCCCCCGGAGAGATCCGGGGGCCGTTCGTTCTTCCGGGCGTGGGAGGCGAGAGAATCGCGGCATGGACGCCGCCGCCTACTCGGCCTTCACCCACGCCCTCTCCCGGCGGCTCGACGGCGATCCACGCGTCGTCGGCCTCGTCGCGCTCGGATCGATGTCGGGCGACGGTCCGGCGCCCGACGACTTCTCCGACCACGACTTCTTCGTCGTGACCCGGAGCGGGGCGCAGGAGGCGTTCCGGACGGAGCTCGGGTGGCTTCCCGGCACGGAACGGGCGGCCCTCGTCCACCGCGAGACGGAGCACGGGCTGAAGGTCGTCCTCGACGACGGGCACCTCCTCGAGCTCGCCGTCTTCGACCTCGACGAGCTCCTCGTCGCCCGGGCGAACCGCTACCGCGTCCTCCTCGATCGGGGCGGCGTCGCGCAGCGGATGGCCACCGTCGCGGCGAAGCCGGTCGAGACGCCGACGGATCGCTGGCTCTGCGGGCAGCTCCTCGGGAACCTCCTCGTCGGGGGAGGGCGCGCGGCGCGTGGCGAACTCCTCTCGGCGCGCCTCTTCGTCGCGGGCCACGCGACGGGGCACCTGCTCCGGCTCCTCTCCCGCCACGTCGCTCCCGAGGCCCCCGTCCCCCTCGACGGCCTCGACCCGTTCCGCCGCTTCGAGCACGCGTTTCCTCGGCTCGGAGCCGAGGTGAACGCGGCGCTCTCGCTCCCGCCGCTTTCGGGCGCTCTCTCTCTCCTCGCGCTCGCGGGGCGCGAGCTGAGGAGCCGCGGCGCCGGGTGGCCGGCCGCGGCGGCGGAAACGGTCCGGAGAAGGCTTTCCGGGATGCGGGACGGGGGGGGCGCCGGGTAGAATCCCCGGTTGCCATGCTGTTCAAGACCATCATCGAGCCCTTCCGCATCAAGTCGGTCGAATCCGTCAAGTTCACCACGCGCGAGGAGCGGGAGAAGGCGCTCGTCGAGGCGGGGTACAACGTCTTCCTCGTCCCGGCGGAGGACGTCCTCATCGACCTCCTGACCGACTCCGGCACGGGCGCGATGTCGTCCGCGCAGTGGGGCGCGCTCATGCAGGGGGACGAGAGCTACGCCGGGAGCCGCTCCTTCTTCCGCTTCCGCGACGTGATCCAGGACCTGACCGGGTTCAAGCACGTCATCCCGACCCACCAGGGGCGGGCGGCGGAGCGCATCCTCTTCCACACGGTCCTGAAGCCGGGGATGGTCGTCCCGAGCAACACGCACTTCGACACGACGCGGGCGAACATCGAGGTCGAGGAAGCCGAGGCCCGCGACCTCGTCATCGCCGAGGGGAAGATCCCGTCGCTGATCCACCCGTTCAAGGGGAACGTCGACCTCGCGAAGCTCGAGAAGACGCTCGCCGAGGACGGCGACCGCGTCCCGCTCGTGATGGTGACCGTCACGAACAACTCCGGGGGCGGCCAGCCCGTCTCCCTCGAGAACCTCCGCGGCGTGAGGGCCCTCTGCGACAAGTACGGGAAGCCGTTCTTCCTCGACGCCTGCCGGTTCGCCGAGAACTCCTGGTTCATCAAGCAGCGCGAGACCGGGCAGGCCGACCGGACGCCGAAGGCGATCGCGCAGGAGATGTTCTCGCTCGCCGACGGCTGCACGATGTCGGCGAAGAAGGACGGCCTCGCGAACATCGGCGGCTTCCTCGCGATGAACGACGACGAGCTGGCCGCCTCGTGCCGGAGCCTCCTGATCCTCACGGAGGGGTTCCCGACGTACGGCGGCCTGGCCGGCTACGACCTCGAGGCGATCGCCCGGGGGCTCGAGGAGGTCGTCGAGGAGCCGTACCTGCGCTACCGGATCCGCTCGACGGCGTACCTCGCCGACAAGCTGACGGCCGGCGGCGTCCCGATCATCCAGCCCCCCGGCGGGCACGCGGTTTACCTCGACGCGCGGGCGATGCTCCCTCACGTGCCGCCGCTCCAGTACCCCGGCATCGCGATCGCGAACGCCCTCTACCTCGAGGCCGGCATCCGCGGCGTCGAGATCGGGACGGTGATGTTCGGGCTCCACCCGGACGGGACGGAGGCGCCGGGGCCGATGGACCTCGTCCGGCTCGCGATCCCGCGCCGGGTCTACACGCAGTCGCACATCGACCTCGTCGCCGAAGGGGTCCTCGAGGTCTTCCGGAAGCGCGAGGAGCTGCGCGGCTACCGGATCACGGAGGCCCCGAAGGTCCTCCGGCACTTCTCGGCCCGCTTCGCGCCGCTCTGAGGCGGAAGCAGGTCGACTCGCCAGGCAGGCCGGGGCGCGGGCTCCGGCTCCGGCAAGGCGCCGGGATGATCGGGTTCGCGAGGCAGCGCCTGCCCCGGGCGGGCCTCGCGGACCCTGTCGATTCGCTCGTCGTCGACGTCGATCCTGCGAAGGCCGCGTGCGGCCCCCACAGGTTCCGGGCGTCGCTCGAACCAGCGGCCTCGCGCCGCACCGGTCGTCGTAACGGGGCACGCCCGATCTTCGACCCCCGAGGCCGTTCGGCGCCGATCGCTCCGTCTAGGGCGTCCCCCAGAGCGGGACGGACGGGAACGGGTCGCGGAAGAAGACGCGCTCTCCGGCCGGCCGGAGGACGACACCCATGGGAGCCGATGCCTCGTTGCGCGCCTCGACCACCTGTCCGGCGGTGAGGTGAACGCTGCTCGCGGCGCCCTCGATCGGCCGGCCGTCGATCGCGACTCGAAGCGCCGGGTCGCGTCGGGCCCACCCGAGATCGAGGGCGAACGCGTCGACGCGCGGGGCTCCCATCGCCGGGAAGGCGAGAGG
>JAGOBQ010000432.1 GCA_017999215.1 Thermoanaerobaculia bacterium | reverse complement strand
ATTCAGGTCGTCTGGCGCTCGATCTCGGCGGGTGCGTTCGCGCTCCTCGCCTTCATCAGCGGGATCTCGCTCCTCGTCGGGGCGATCGTCATCGCGAACATCATGCTCGTCTCGGTCGTCGAGCGGACGAAGGAGATCGGCATCCGCCTCGCGATCGGGGCGAGGAAGCGCGACATCCTCCGGCAGTTCCTCCTCGAGGCGACGCTCCTCGCGCTCGGAGGCGGGGCGGTCGGCGTCCTCTTCGGCTGGATCATCTCGCAGCTCATCAACGCCTTCACGCCGCTCCCGACCCTCGTGTCCCCGACCCTCATCACGACCGGTCTCCTCCTCGCCACGCTCACCGGCCTCGTCGCCGGCGTCTTCCCGGCGGTGAAGGCCTCGCGCCTCCCGCCGATCGAGGCCCTTCGCTATGAGTGAGCGCATCCTCGACGCCCTCCGGAGGACCCTCGGCGAGAACCTCCGTTTCGCCGCGATCGCCCTCCGCGCCCACAAGCTCCGCGCCTTCCTGACGATCGTCGGCATCGTCATCGGCGTCTGGACCGTCATCGCGATGGTCGCTCTCGTCACCGGGTTCAACCGGTCCACGATGGAGGCGTTCTCCTCGTTCGGGACGACGCTCGTCCAGTTCCAGAAGTTCGAGCCGCGCTTCTTCGGCGGAGGCCACAGACCTCCCGAGGAGGAGCGGAACCGGAAGGACCTGACGATCGAGGACGCGGAGGCGATCGCCCGCCTCGCCCCGTCGATCGCCGCGGTCTCGCCCGAGCGGTACCTCTGGGGCGGCTCGAAGGTGAAGGGGAATGGCAAGGAGGCGAACTCGCCGACCGTCGCGGGCGGAAACCAGAACTACCTCGTGTGCAACAACTGGGCTCTCGCCGACGGACGGAACATCGCGGACGTCGACGTCCAGCACGGCACCGACGTCGCCGTCGTCGGGGCCGACGTCGTCAAGTCGCTCTTCGAGGGGAAGGACCCGCTCGGCCAGCCGATCACGATCAACGGTCGGCGAGTGCTGGTCGTCGGAATCCTCGAGAAGAAGGGCTCGCAGATGGGCGGCAGCCCCGACAACATCATCATCATCCCGATCACGACGTTCGACGTCTTCTTCCCGCAGATCAGGAACTCGAGAGGGGACACCCTTCACATCGCGACGATCCCGAAGTCGCCCGAGCTGATCCCGGCCGCGATCGAGGAGGGAACGAACATCCTCCGCGCCCGGCGCAAGGTGCCGTTCAACGAGCCGAACGACTTCGCGATCTTCACCGCGGAGAAGATGATCAAGGAGATGACCGCGGTGACGAACGCGATCTCCGGCGTCATGGTCTTCATCGCGGCGATCGCGCTCCTCGTCGGGGGCGTCGGCGTCATGAACATCATGCTCGTCTCGGTGACGGAGCGGACGCGCGAGATCGGCCTCCGCAAGTCGGTCGGCGCCCTCCGGCGCGACATCAGCCTCCAGTTCCTGACGGAGGCGATGACGCTCACGGCCCTCGGCGGCGCGGTCGGCGTCGCGCTCGGCGTCCTGACGGCCCTCGTCGTCGGCGCCGTCTCCCCCCTCCGGACCGCCACCCCCCTCTGGAGCATCCTCGTCGGCCTCGGGGTCAGCATCTCCATCGGCCTCTTCTTCGGCCTCTACCCCGCCCTCAAGGCCGCCCGCCTCGACCCGATCGACGCCCTCCGCTGGGAATAGAACAAGGGGTCAAATAGAACAAGGGGTCAGGTCTACCATCTACACTCTGCGGATTCCCGCAGAGTGTAGATAGTAGACCTGACCCCAGGCTCAGGCCAGGGCGAGGGAGAGCGCGACCGCGACCGCGAGGAGCGCGAAGGAGACCGCGAGGAAGAGGCGCCAGAACGGGGCGCGGTGGGCGCGGCCCCGGAGGTAGAGGTCGGCGCCGATCAGGTTCGCGAGGGAGGCGATCGGCGTACCGCAGCCTCCGGCGTTCACGCCGTAGAGGAGCGCCGTGAAGAGCGCCCCACCTCCGGCCGCCGCCGCCGAGGGGGCGAGGAGGATCGCGGCGGGGACGTTCGAGACGGCTTGCGAGAGGAGCGCGCCCGAGAGGACGAAGCCCGTCGGCGTGGCTCCGAGGAGGGCGACCGGGTCGAGCGTCTCGAAGAGCGCGGAGCGGCGCAGCCCCTCCACGCCGACGAAGAGCGCCGAGAAGACGCCGAGGAGCGTGAAGTCGGTCTTCAGGAGCCCTTTCCCCAGGAGCGCCGCGGCGGGAGCGGCCGCCACGAGCGGGACGAGCCTCGGGACGGCCTGCGAGATCGCGAGGAGCTGGAGCGAGAGGAGGAAGAGCCCGGCCGTGGCGAGGCGCGGCTCGACCGCCCTCGGCGCCGTCGGCGGGGCGGGGAGCGCCCTCTTCGGAACCAGGATCGGGACGAACGCGAGCAGCGCGGCGGCCATTCCGATCACCCACGGCAGCTGGGCCGCGAAGAACGATCCGGTCGTGAAGCCGCCGCGCGAGAAGAGGAGGAGGTTCTGGGGGTTCCCGGTCGGCGTCAGGCAGCCGAGGAGGTTCGCCGCCTGGATTTCCAGGACGACGACGCGGACCGGGTCGAGCTCGGGGGCGACCTTCTCGAACGCGAGCGTGAAGGGGACGACGAGGAGCAGGGCGACGTCGTTCGTCACCATCGCCGAGACGGCGCCGGTCGTCACGATCGCCGCGGCGGCGAGCGCGCGCTCGGAGCGAACGCGGGAGAGGACCCGCCCGACGACGGCCTCGATCAGCCCGGAGCGCTTCAGGCACTCCACGGCGAGGATCAGGACGAGAAAGAGGGAGAGCAGGTGCAGGTCGAGGAGCGCCCGGATCTCCGACGGCGAGACGAGCCGGAAGAGGAGCGCGACGAGCGCCAGCCCGAGCGACGCCGGGAGCACGCCCCATCATACTCGCGGTTGGGGTCTGGTCTACACTCTACACTCTGCGGCCGGCCGGGGCCGGTCCGATGCCTCCCGCGGCCGGCGCCCCGACCGGTTCTCGGAAGGACGAGAAGGTCCCGGCGGGCTCAGAGCGCGGCGAATCGGTCCGTCGCGGCGACGAGCGCGCGGCTGTTGCCTGGCTCGAAGGCGCTGTGCCCCGAGTCGGGCGTGATGATCAGCTCCGCCTCCGGCCAGGCGCGGTGGAGCGCCCAGGCGCTGAAGATCGGGCAGACGACGTCGTAGCGCCCCTGGACGATGACGCCGGGAATGTGGCGGATGCGGCCCACGTCGCGCAGGAGCTGGTCGTCGACCTCGAAGAAGCCGCGGTTCTGGAAGTAGTGCGCCTCGATCCGCGCGAACGCGAGCGCGAACTCGTCTTCCTCGTAGTGGCCGGTGAAGGCGGCGTCGGGGAGGAGCTTCGAGGTCGCCCCTTCCCATCCGCTCCAGATCTTCGCGGCGGCCAGCCGGACGGCCGGGTCGTCGCTCGTGAGGCGCCGGTGGTAGGCGGCCACGAGGTCTCCGCGCTCCTCCTCGGGGATGTGCGCGAGGTACGGCTCCCAGGCGTCGGGGAAGAGGATCGACGCCCCCTCCTGGTAGAACCACTCGATCTCCTTGCGGCGGAGGAGAAAGATGCCGCGCAGGACGAGCTCGGTGACGCGATCGGGGTGCCTCTCGGCGTAGGCGAGGGCGAGCGTCGAGCCCCAGGAGCCTCCGAAGACCTGCCACCTCGCGATGCCGAGGTGCTCGCGGAGCTTCTCGGTGTCCTCGACGAGGTCCCACGTCGTGTTCTCCTCGAGGCTCGCGTAGGGCGTGCTCTTGCCGCTGCCGCGCTGGTCGAAGAGGACGATCCGGTACTTCTCGGGGTGGAAGAAGCGCCGCATCTTCTCGCTCGTGCCGCCGCCCGGCCCCCCGTGCAGGAAGACGACCGGCTTGCCGGCCGGATTCCCGCACTCCTCGAAGTGGAGCTCGTGCAGGTCGGAGACGCGGAGCCGTCCGGTCCGGAACGGCTCGATCTCGGGGTAGAGCCAGCTGACGGGGTCCTTCACGAGATGCGCCATCGGAACCTCCGCGCGCATCGTGACAGATCCGCGCACGGGACGGCATCCGTCGGAGGCGCCCCTCGTCCCGGGCAAATAATGCATTTGTGCAGACCTGACCCCGCCCGTGTGTAGATAGTACATTTGTGCAGACCTGACCCCGGCCTTGGGGGGACCGGCTAAGGCGAGGGGAGCGTCGCGGGGGCGGCGAGGAGGGCGTTCGGGTCGACGCGGGCGCCGCGCCAGCGGAAGCCGAAGTGGAGGTGCGGGCCGGTGACGCGGCCCGTCGCGCCCGAGAGCCCGAGGCGCTCGCCGCGCGCGACGCGCTGGCCGGCCTTCACGTCGATCCGCGAGAGGTGCATGTAGATCGAGAGGAGG
>JAGOBQ010000431.1 GCA_017999215.1 Thermoanaerobaculia bacterium | reverse complement strand
GACACGACCTCCCGGCGAATCTCTCCGGGGGCGAGCAGCAGCGCGTCGCGATCGCACGCGCCCTCGCGAGCTCTCCGCGCCTCGTGCTGGCCGACGAGCCGACCGCGGCACTTGATACGGAGCGCGGCACGCAGGTGATGGCGCTGCTGAGGCGGATTACCCGCGAGCGGGGGGCCGCAGTCGTCACCGTGACTCACGACGAGCGCATGATCTCGGGTTTCGACAGCGTCTACCGGATTCACGACGGGCGCTTGGTGCCAACGGAGCCGGTTCAAGCGGTGCTCGCGTAGTTGCGCTCCACGCGTACATGGTCTCCCAGCTACAGGGGCCGCCCGCCTCGCAGGCTGCGGCCTTCGCCCGGCTCGCGCGGTGAACGGAAGGGCATGGCGCAGACGCCCGAGCGTCTCCTCGAGCGAATTGGTCGCCGGACGGGCCGAGTCCGGCGCCTCGAGCAGATCGGGCCGTCCATCGAGCTCGCCCGAGATGGCGGGAACGTCGCGTGCCGTCCGCGTGCGTTCGGCGATCTCAAACCCGCGCTCTTCGCGGTCTGTTCGAAGGACCTCGGGCGGCCCCGCCGAGCCGGCTTCCGGACGTTGCGGAGGGCGACCCGTGAAGACCTGCCTCCGAACCTGGATCGCAAAGACGGCGTCAGGGCTCGAAGCCGTCGCCCTGCGCGAGCTCCGACTGGGCCATCTTCAGCTCGATTCGGTGCTGGCCGGGGCCTCATTCTGGCTCGCCCCGAGACCTTCGACGAGAAGGACCGGGTCAGGGCTGGGTGGATGGCGTTCTTCGACGCGAGCAGCTTCGAGCCTCCGACGGTGACATGGTCCCCGATGACGCTCGGAGCGAGGACGTCGAACTGGACCGCGCTCTCCTGCACGGGCTGGGTGCAACGGGCGCAGCCGGCCCGGAGCGTCCAGGAGGGACTCGCCTCACACCCGAGGCCGAGCTTCACGACCGTGAGTTTGTCGCACCCGAAACCGCGCCGACGTCGGCGTCGAAGGGCGCATGCATCAGGTTCGGGAGCATCGGGCTCCCGACCGAGCCGACCTCGCTGTAGGAGATCTGCAGGGCGTCGGCGGCGATCGACCACCCCCTCGCCGGGAGGACGGGGATGCCGACGGTTCACCTGACGAGCACCTCGAAGTCGCCCCGGCCGGCGAAGAGGCCCACGCAGTCGTCGAACCCGCCCTTCGCGATGTTCGTCTGGTTGGACGCGACGACGCTCTACGTCGTGCTGGCCTGTTTCCGTCCCGGCGTTGCCGTTGAAGGGGAGAGTATGAAGTCGTCAACGACGGTCTTCGCAGTCGTATACGCCGCATTCGATCCGGCGGTCTGTTTAGGTCTCCCTCGCCGCCGAGCCCAAGGGCGCGAAAGTGAAGGCTCATGCCAGCCTGAAGCGCTTCGATCGGCTCCACTTCGACGCCTATAGCCAGCAGATGGAGATGATGTTGGGGGACGAAGCCCGGAGAGAAGGGGGAACTCGGCTACGCGAAGACCGAAGGCGGTACCACGGCTTGGGGCCTCGGCGACGTGGAGCTGGGCGCCAAGTACCGGTTCGTCGAGGAGACCGACGAGCGTCCGCAGATTGGTGTGTTCCCCCTCGTGGAGCTTCCGTCCGGCGACGCCGACCGTGGGCTCGGCGCCGGCCACGTCAGGGCCTTCCTGCCGATCTGGATCCAGAAGAGGTTCGGGGCCTGGACCACCTATGGCGGCGGCTACTGGATCAACCCGGGGGCAGGAAACTGCGACTACTGGTTTGCGGGCGGGCAGGTTCAGGTCCACGCGACAAGTTCGCTGTCGCCCGGCATAGAGATCTACTACCAGTCGCCGTCCACGCAGGGCAGGAACTCCGAAGTTCACTACAACGCCGGCCTGATCCTCGACCTGGGGGAGAAGAGCCACGTCCTCCTCTCGGCGGGCCGCGCCGTCCGCGGCTGCGACTGCGCCCACGCCTACCTTTCGTATCTCCTCACGCTCGGGCCGACTCCGTATTACGCGATGTACATGCTCGGACTTCTCCCGGAGCCCGAGAACCGCGTGAACGTGAATGTCGTCGCCACGGCTTCGACGGGCGCGACCGGCGTCGTCGAGATCGTCGACGCTGACGGGTCCACGCCGTCGGGCTCCGGTCCCAAGAGTCTCCCGTTCACGCTCGCTGGGTACTCGTCGCACCAGTTCAACGACGCCCTCCTGAACGTCCACTCGAAGTTCCCGACTGGCGACGCCGGCCTTCAGATCCGCGTGCGAATGAACCAGGGCGGTGCCGGCATGGTGATGACCTACGCCATCGTGAACGACAACACGACGAACGATGGGTACGTCGTCATGGGTAGCATGATGAACGGTGGGCGCGGCATGGGCGGCGGGATGGGAACCGGGATGGGTGGAGGAATGGGCGGTCAGTAGATCGTCGGCCGGGCATGCTGCGGCGCAGTGGTCTATCCCAGTCTGACGGTTCGAGGCGGGCCTTCCTTCAGGAGGGCTCTCGTTTCATCTCCGCGCGATCTCTTCGAGAGCCGTGGGTATCTATTTTCGTCGTCCCAAGCTGTCCGTAGATACCCTCGGAAGGAATCATGCCAGCGTAAACCTATGATATAGGGCTAGTTGCGGCTGTCCGCAGACGGAGGTGCTGAATGGGGTTCAAGGGGTCGCGGGTTCGAATCCCGCCGTCCCGACCACTCAATCTAAAGGACTTAGACGCCGCCGACATCGGCGGCTTTCTCGTTACTGGCTACAGCTCGGTGACCGGCCCACTCGGCTGGCCCCGTTCTGTGATGGCGCGAAGGCGCTGAAGCAGGATCGGTATCCGCGCCTGGCTTCCGCTATCCGACGGTAGATGACCCGGAAGTGCCGAGAGGAAACGCTCGTCGGTCACGAGCCTCCCGAGTTCGATTCTGAGATACGAGCGAAGGTCAACGGACGAAGCCGTGACCTCCTCCACGATCCCGTCGCGACCGTCGACGACGCTGAGGAGGTCCTCGAGGTCGTGGCTGGAGGCGTAGTCGCCCCGCCCCCTTCCAAGGAACGCTTCCAGCTTGGTGGCCAGGAAGGCCGGCGGCGAGACCACCGCGATCGCGACGCCGCTCGGGAGCCGGACAGTTCGCTGCGTTCGCAGCGCCTCCGGGTACCAGCGGCTGGCGAAGCCGAGCACCGAAGGATCGATCGGCATGACGTCGAGGAGAGTCTCGCCGAAGGTCCAGCGGCAGATCGGAGCCCCGGCGCTCTGATCGTGGCGGAATCCGCGCTCCTTCATCTCCTTCTCGAGCGCGAAGTACGCGGACCGGTCTGGTGTCTCGACGATCACGTCGACGTCTCGGGTAGCCCGGATCGGGGCGGCGGCAGGATCGGTTATGAGGAGGCCCGTGGCACACCCCCCGAGGAAGACCATCCTGTGGCGCAGGTGCCCGAGGGCCTCGGCGATGCGCTCGAGCATGGCGAGGTTGGGGTCCGGGGTCACCTCAGCCGCTCCTCGAGGAGTCGGGCGGCCATTTCGCGCTCGCGAGCACGTCCTGCCCGCAGGGCATCGAACAGAGCGAGGAGCTCGTACAAGGCGGGATCCTCCAGCGCGGCGCCCGGTGCCGAAGGAATGAGCGGGGCGAGGCTCGGTCCACGCGCGGTGCCGTTTGGGTGAGGCCAGACGGGAGGCGGTTCGGAGGCGTCCGCGAGGAGTTCCTTCAGCGGCGAGGCGGCGTACGCGGTCGGGATTCCCCTCGCCAGATCGCCCCGAAGCGCCGGGAACGAGTACTTCGCTCCGTGGACGAGAAACTCCCGGAGCGAGTCGGCACGGGGTCTGACGCCCAGGCCTCCTGGCGGAAGCAGGCCGGCCGCGACCGCCCGCTTCACCGCGCCGTGAGCCTCCGAAACGCTGATCCCCAGGGACCGTGCGAGGAGCGGGTAGGTCCAAGCCTGGTCGCGTCCGACCCAGAGCTTGAGAGCGACGAGGAGATCCTGCGGTTTCAGGGCCATGAAGGGAGTGTATTCGCGATTCGCGAAACGCGAAAGGGCTGGAACGCGAACCCGTTCTGTTGCCTCATCGTGTGGCCGCGGAGGTGTTCGGAGGCGAGGAGGCGTCCGCACTTCTGTCTACATCGGCCGTACACATCGGGCTCCCGGATGTGCAGGTGCCCGGCTTCGACGGTCGGCGAGGCCGTCGGACGTTTGCCTCCGGTGAACCTACACGGCGTCTGCTCTCTTGCGCGAGCCGAGCAGCAGGACCGCGACGGCCAGGACCAGCGGCACGACGCCGATCGCCAGGAAGACGCCGTCGGCGACGACGCGCGCCCACTCGAGCGTGTGGAACGTCCCGCTCATCAGGTAGGTGAGCCGCCGGGCG
>JAGOBQ010000041.1 GCA_017999215.1 Thermoanaerobaculia bacterium | reverse complement strand
GTCGCCTGCATCCCCTGGATCAGGTGGATCCGGTAGCGGAGGTTGTCGATCTGCTTCAGGACGAGCGGGTCGGCCCGTTCCCGGTAGTGCGCGTGCAGGCTTCGGACGAGCGTGGCGAGCGCGAGGAAGCGGTTCGTGTAGGCGAGGAGGAGGAGGGAGACCGCGGGAAACAGGAGCGCGGGTGTGGTGAGGGAGAGCTCCATGGCGCCCGGACGATAGCCGAGACCCGGGGCCCGGCGTCCCTCGGGGTGCGCCCGCCGAGGCCCCGGGAACTCCGCGTCGTCCGCCGGGTCTCACCGGGAAACGACGGAGGAGGACGACGATGCTCCAGCCCGCTCCGCCCCCCGACCGGCCACGACCCGCTCTCCTCGCCTCCATCGGCCTCCACGTGACGGCCTTCTCGGTCCTCGGATTCGGTCCGCTCCTCGCGTTTCCCGACCTCCCCGGGTGGCGCGGCGAGGTCTGGGCCGTGACGCAGCCCGACCTCTCGGTCCTCCGGGAGACCCGCACCGTCGACCTGCGCGATCGCCCGGCCGCGGCACGCTCCGGCGGCGCGCCTCGCGGCGGCGGCGTCGCCGCGGCGTCCCGCCCCGGGGCGGTCACCACTCCCCTCCCGCCGCCGGTCCAGCCCGGCGGGATCCCCGACGAGCTCCCGCCCGCGACGCCGTACGAGGCGGGCGGCGAGCCGGGAGTCCCCGGCGGATTCGACGACGGGACCTCGGGGTCGCCGGGGGACGGCCCCGGCCTCGGACCCGGCGGCGGCGACGCGCCGTACGACGCGCGCGGCGGGGCGCTGCCTCCCGACCTCGTCCTCCCCGTGCCGCTCGAGACGCCCGCACCCGCCTACAGCGAGGCGGCCCGGCTGATCCGCGCCTCCGGCGTCGTCGTCCTCTCGGCGACGATCGCCTCCGACGGCCGAGTCGTCGACGTGGCCGTCGAGAACGACGCGCACCCCGTCCTCGAGCGGCTCGCTGTCGAGGCGGTCTCGCGCTGGCGCTACACCCCGGCGCGGGTCGGCACGCACCCGGTCTCCGTCGTCCTCCGCGTCACGCTCACGTTCCGCCTCCGCTGAGGGCCCCGAGCTTCGGTGCCCGGCGTCGGTGCCAGGCGTGAAATCGTGTATTGTTATAAACAATACACGATTTCACGCCTGGCACCATGTCCGGTCCCGACGACGCGGGGGCCGCCCTTGACATCCGAAGTTTCTAGTACTAAATTTTTAGTATGACGAAACCCCGACCGGGTCCCCTCACCGAGGTCGAGCTGGAGATCATGCACGTCGTCTGGGAGCTCGGCGACGCGACGGTGAAGCAGGTTCACGAGGTCCTCTCGACCCGCCGCCCCGTCGCCTATACGACGGTCATGACGATGCTCGGGCTCCTCGCGAAGAAGGGGCACCTGAAGCGGGAGGAGTCGGGAAGGGCCTTCGTCTACAGGCCGGCGCACCCGAAGGGACGCGTCGTCTCGCGGATGCTCGACGACTTCGTGGAGAAGGTCTTTCGGGGCTCCGCGCGGCCGCTCGTCCTGGCTCTCCTCGAGGACCGGAAGATCTCGAAACGCGAGCTCGACGAGATCGTGAGGCTCGCGAGGGAGGCCGAGAAGTGACGCCCCTCCTCGTCGACCTCGTCTCCTGGTGGCTCCAGGCCGGTCTCCTCCTCGCCGCGGCCCTCGTCGCCCCCGCCGCGGTCCGGCTGCGCGACCCGGAGGCGCGGCTCCGGATCGCGCAGGCTGCTCTCGCCGCCGCCCTCGCCCTCCCCCTCCTGCAGCCTCCGGCTCCCTCGGGAGGGACGGGTGGCGTCGTCGTCCGGACGGCGTTCTCCTTCGTTCTCGCCGCCGATACGGACTCGCCGACGCGCGCTCTCTCCGCCGAGGCCCTCGTCCTCGCCGCTCTCGTCGCCGGGGCCCTGCTCCGACTCGCCTGGCTCGGAGCGGGGCTCCTCCGCCTCAGAGCCCTCCGACGGCGAGCGCGGCCGCTCTCCCCCGTTCCCTCCGCCGTCGTCTCGGCGGTCGCGCGCGCCGGCGCTCGGGCCGACCTCCTCGTCTCCGCCGAGGTCGTGTCGCCCGTCGCGCTCGGGTGGCGCCGCCCCGCGATCGTCTTCCCCGAGCGCTTCGCCGCCCTCGAGCCGCCCGAGCAGGAAGCCGTCGCCCTCCACGAGCTCCTGCACGTCCGGCAACGAGATTCCTGGGCCGTCCTCTTCGAGGAGCTCGCCCGGGCGCTCCTCTGGTCGCAGCCGGCGGCGTGGGGGCTCCTCTCGGGCATCTCGCTGGCGCGGGAGCAGGCGATCGACAGGGCCGTCGTCCGCTCCACCGGAGACCGCCGCTCGTATCTCCGCGCGCTCGCCCGCCTCGCCGCGTTCGCCCAGGAGGCCCCTTCGGGGGCGCTTCCCTTCCTCTCGCGGAGCCACCTCCTCCGGAGGGTGGCCCATCTCGTAAAGGAGGCTCCCATGTCACGCAGGAAGCTCGTCCTCGCCACGACCGCCGCGGCGGCCTTCCTCCTCCTCGTCGGCGCCGCGGGGGCCGCCACCGTCCCGTTCGGGGGCCACGGCGGAACGCCCGATCCGGGGCCCGTCGCCGCACCTGCGAGCCCGTCCGACGCCGTCCGGGAGGGCGTCCGGGGAGGAGTCGCCGAAGGGGTCGGCGGCGACGACGAGATCCTCAAGGTCGGCGGCGACGTGAAGGAACCGGTGGAGATCCAGCGCGTTCAGCCGACCTACCCCGAGGAGGCGCGGAAGAACAGGATCCAGGGCCGAGTCGTCGTTCAGGCCGTCATCGACACGAAGGGAAACGTCCAGAGGGTCGAAGCGGTCGAGTCCCCCGATCCGATGCTGACGGAGGCCGCGCTCGGGGCGGTGAAGCAGTGGACCTACAAGCCGGCGACGAAGAAGGGGAAGCCCGTGAAGGTCCGGCTGACGGTCACGGTCGCCTTCAAGCTGTCCTGACGGAGCGCCTCCCCCGAAACCCGCGCTCCGGCCCCGAAAGGAGCCGGGGCGCTTCCGCTTTCGCCCCCTCCGCGCGGCCCGGCGGCGCTTGACACCTCCGCCATACGGAAATACAGTACTTCCGTGGTCCTAATTGAGCCATCGTCTCGATTAGGAAGGAGCGGAGCAGGTCGACGGCCATGATCAGGATGAACAAGCTCACCGACTACGGCGTCGTCCTCCTGACGACGTTCGCGCACGAGCCGGCGCAGGGGATCAGCGCGCGCGAGCTCTCCGTCCGGACGGAGATCCCGCAGCCGACGGTCGTGAAGCTCCTGAAGACGCTGCTGAAGGCGGGCCTCCTCGTCTCCCAGCGCGGGACGAAGGGGGGCTACGCGCTCTCGAGGGCGCCGGAGGAGATCCCGGTCTCCGCGATCATCGAGGCGCTCGAAGGGCCGCTCGCGATCACGGAGTGCAGCCTGCCCGGGACCTGCGCCCACGAGCGGGGCTGCCCCGCCCGCCCGAACTGGAAAGCCGTGAACGACGTCATCCAGGACGCGCTCTCGCGCCTGACGCTCGCCGACATGACGCGCCCGGCGTCGCCGGCGACGACCCGCACCGGGTCCCCGCTTCCGGCGGTCGATTCCGCCCCCAGGAGCATCGCTTCATGAGCTCGAACGAAGTCCTCTCCGAGCTGACGAGCCAGGAATACCGCCACGGCTTCGTCACGGAGATCGAGTCCGACGTCTTCCCGCCCGGTCTCTCCGAAGAGATCGTGGCGGCCATCTCGGCGAAGAAGAGGGAGCCTCAGTGGCTCCTCGACTGGCGCCTGAAGGCCTACCGCCACTGGCTCGGGATGACCGAGCCGAAGTGGGCGAAGGTCTCCTACCCCGCGATCGACTACCAGGCGATCCGCTACTACGCCGCGCCGAAGTCGACGAAGGACGGCCCGCAGAGCCTCGCCGACGTCGACCCCGAGCTCCTCCGGACGTACGAGAAGCTGGGCGTCCCGCTCGAGGAGCGGGCGATCCTCGCGGGCGTCGCCGTCGACGCCGTCTTCGACAGCGTGTCGGTCGCCACGACGTTCCGCGAGAGCCTCGCGAAGGTCGGCGTCATCTTCTGCTCCTTCTCCGAAGCGGTGCACGAGCACCCGGAGCTCGTGAAGAAGTACCTCGGCTCGGTCGTCCCCTACACCGACAACTTCTTCGCGACGCTCAACTCGGCGGTCTTCTCGGACGGCTCCTTCTGCTTCGTCCCGAAGGGGGTCCGCTGCCCGATGGAGCTCTCGACCTACTTCCGGATCAACCAGCCGGACACGGGGCAGTTCGAGCGGACGCTCATCGTCGCCGAGGAGGGAGCGCACGTCTCCTACCTCGAGGGGTGCACCGCCCCGAAGCGCGACACGAACCAGCTCCACGCCGCCGTCGTCGAGCTCGTCGCCCTCGACGACGCCTCCATCAAGTACTCCACCGTCCAGAACTGGTACCCCGGCGACAAGGACGGCAAGGGGGGCATCTACAACTTCGTCACGAAGCGCGGCAAGTGCGCCGGCAAGAGGTCGAAGATCTCCTGGACGCAGGTGGAGACCGGCTCGTCGATCACCTGGAAGTACCCGAGCTGCGTCCTCCTCGGCGACGACTCCGTCGGCGAGTTCTATTCGGTCGCCCTCGCGAACAACTACCAGCAGGCCGACACCGGCACGAAGATGATCCACATCGGGAAGAACACCCGGTCGACGATCGTCTCGAAGGGGATCTCCGCCGGCCACGGCCAGAACACCTACCGGGGCGGCGTCTCGATCGCGAAGTCCGCGATCGGGGCCCGCAACTACTCCCAGTGCGACTCGCTCCTCCTCGGGTCCCAGTGCGGGGCGCACACCTTCCCCTACCTCGACGTGAAGACCTCGACCGCCCAGATCGAGCACGAGGCCTCGACGTCGAAGATCGGGGAGGACCAGCTCTTCTACTGCCGCCAGCGGGGCCTGACGAACGAGGACGCCGTGTCGCTCATCGTCAACGGCTTCGCCAAGAGAGTCATCAAGGAGCTCCCGATGGAGTTCGCCGTCGAGGCGACGAAGCTCCTCGGCGTGAGCCTCGAAGGAAGCGTGGGCTGAACGTGACGACGAACCTCCTCGAGATCCGCAACCTGAAGGCCCGAATCGCCGAGGACGGCACCGAGATCCTCAAGGGCGTGAACCTGAACGTGAGGCCGGGCGAGGTCCACGCGATCATGGGACCGAACGGCTCGGGCAAGAGCACCCTGGCCCACGTCCTCGCGGGCCGCGACGGCTACGAGGTGACGGACGGCTCCGTCCTCTACAAGGGGAAGGACCTCCTCTCCCTGGCCCCCGAGGAGCGCGCCCGCGAGGGGGTCTTCCTCTCGTTCCAGTACCCGGTCGAGATCCCGGGCGTGGCGAACACGTACTTCCTCCGGATGGCCCTGAACGCCCAGCGGAAGCACCGCGGCCTCCCCGAGATCGACGCGATGGACTTCCTGACGCTCGTCGAGGAGAAGGCGAAGCTCGTCGAGATGGAGGACGCGCTCCTCTCTCGCAACGTGAACGAGGGATTCTCCGGGGGCGAGAAGAAGCGGAACGAGATCTTCCAGATGGCGGTCCTCGACCCGTCGCTCGCGATCCTCGACGAGACCGACTCCGGCCTCGACATCGACGCCCTCCGCGTCGTCGCCTCCGGCGTGAACTCGCTCCGCTCGCCGGAGCGCTCGATGCTCGTCATCACGCACTACCAGAGGCTCCTGAACTACATCGCCCCCGACGTCATCCACGTCCTCTCCGAGGGCCGCATCGTCCGCACGGGCGACAAGTCGCTCGCGCTCCTCCTCGAGGAGAAGGGCTACGGCTGGCTCGAGGAGGAGGCGCCGGTCGGAGCCGGGAAGGCGTCTTGAGCGCGACGGCCCTCGCCATGCCGGCCGCCGAGGCGCTCTCCGCGGCGACGGCCTCGGCCCTCGACGGGTCCCGCGCGCTCGACGCGCGCGACGGGGCGGAGCTCCCCCTCTTCGCCCGGAACCTCCGCCGAGACGGGCAGGAGTCCCTCGCCCGCCTCGGCCTCCCCCGCCCCTCGGACGAGGAGTGGCGGTACACGAGCGTCGCGGCGATCGCCCGGCGCCTGCCGGACCTCCTCTCCGCCGGCGCAGGGCCCGGCGCCTCGCCGTCAGCTTCGGCCGCCGCCCGCGAGGCGCTCTCCTGCTTCGGCCCGCTCGCCGCCGAGAGGAAGGGGCTCCACGTGCTCGTCCTCGTGAACGGGCGGCTCGACCCGGGCCTCTCGCACGTCGACGGCCTCCCCGCCGGCGTCCGTTTCGACTCGCTCTCCCGGGCCTTCGCCGCGCCCCCCGCCCTCCTCGAGCAGCGGCTGGGCCTCGCCGGCACTCACAGGAGCCACCCGTTCGCGGCGATGAACGCGGCGTTCCTCTCGGACGGCGCCTGGGTCGAGGTCGCGGACGGCGTCGTCCTCGCCGAGCCGCTCGTCGTCCTCCACGTCGCCGACGCCGCCTCCGGCCCGCTCGCCGTCCACCCGCGCGTCGTGATCTCGCTCGGCCAGAACGCGCAGGCTTCCGTCGTCGAAGCCTACTGCGGCGCCGGGGAGGCGTTCGTCAACGCCCTCACCGAGGCCTACCTCCTCGCGCACGCCCGCCTCGACCACTCGGTCCTCCAGGAGGAGTCGCCGGAGGCGATCCACGTCGGAACCGCCGAGGCGCACCTCGGGCCCGGGGCCCAGCTCTACTCACGGGTCCTGTCGGTCGGGGCGCGGATCGCCCGCAACGAGCTGACAGTCCGCCTCCACGGCGACGGGGCCGGCGCCACGCTCGACGGCCTCTTCCTCGCGCGGGGGACTCAGGAGGTCGACAACCACACGCTCGTCGACCACGCGCGGCCCCACGGAGGGAGCCAGCAGCGCTACAAGGGGATCCTCTCGGGGACGGCGCGCGGCGCGTTCGACGGGAAGGTCGTCGTCCGCCCTGCCGGGGCCTTCACCGACGCCCACCAGTCGAACCGGAACCTCCTCCTCTCCGACACGGCGCGCGTCGACGCCAAGCCGCAGCTCGAGATCTACAACAACGACGTCAGGTGCACCCACGGCTCGGCGACGGGCCGCCTCGACGCCGACGCTCTCTTCTACCTCCGCTCCCGGGGCTTCTCGGAGAGCGAGGCGCGGAGCGTCCTGACGCTCGCGTTCGCGAGCGAGATCGTCGACCGCGTCCCGCTCGACCCGCTCCGGGCGCACCTGACCGAGCGCGTCCTCGGCTGGCTCTCCGAGGACGTCCCGGGGGCTCGATGATCGACATCACCCTGACGCCGGCCTCCTTCGACGTGGAGACCGTCCGCGCCGACTTCCCGCTCCTCTCGAGGAAGGTCCGCGGCCGGCCCCTCGTCTACCTCGACAGCGCGAACACGACGCAGAAGCCCGAGGCGGTCATCCGCGCGTCGGACCGCTTCTACCGCGAGACGAACGCGAACATCCACCGCTCCACCTACCGCCTCTCCGAGGAGGCCACGACCGCCTACGAGGGGGCGCGGGAGAAGGTCCGCCGCTTCCTGAACGCCGCCTCCACGCGCGAGGTCGTCTTCACGCGGGGGACGACGGAGGCGATCAACCTTCTCGCCTCGAGCTTCGGCCAGGCGTTCGTGAAGGCCGGAGACGAGGTCCTGATCACCGGGATGGAGCACCACTCGAACATCGTCCCGTGGCAGCTCCTCTGCGAGAGGACGGGGGCGCGCCTGCGCGTCCTCCCGATCGACGACCGCGGCGACCTCGTCCTCGAGGAGCTCGACGCCCTGCTCACCGAGCGGACGCGGATCCTCGGCGTCGTCCACGTCTCCAACGCCCTCGGCACCGTCAACCCGGTGAAGGAGATCGTCGCGCGGGCGCACGCGAAGGGGGTCCCCGTCCTCGTCGACGCGGCGCAGTCGCTCCCCCACCTCGGCGTCGACGTCGCGGACCTCGGCTGCGACTTCCTCGCCTTCTCCGGGCACAAGGTCTACGGCCCGACCGGGATCGGCGTCCTCTGGGGAAAGGAGGAGTGGCTCGAGAAGCTCCCTCCGTACCAGGGGGGCGGCGACATGATCGCCTCCGTCTCGTTCGAGAAGACGACCTACGCGGAGCTCCCCGCGCGGCTCGAAGCCGGCACCGGGAACCTGGCGGGCGGCGTCGCCCTCGGCACGGCGCTCGACTACGTCACGGCGATCGGGCTCGAGCGGATCGCCGCTCACGAGCGCGCCCTCCTCGCGCACGCCACCGAACGCCTCTCGGAGATCCCCGGCCTCCGGATCGTCGGGACCGCCCGGGAGAAGGCGGGCGTCGTCTCGTTCGTCCTCGAGGACGTCCACCCGCACGACGTCGGCACGATCCTCGACCAGGAGGGGATCTGCATCCGGACCGGCCACCACTGCGCGCAGCCCGTGATGGCGCGGTACGACCTCCCGGCCACGGCGCGCGCGTCTTTCGGCCTCTACAACACGATCGAGGAGGTCGACGCTCTCGCGGCGGGCCTCGGGAAGGTCCGCGAGGTATTCGGCTCATGACGGCCCTGACCGACCTCTACCAGGAGGTCATCCTCGACCACAACCGGTCGCCCCGGAACTTCCGGGCGATCGAGGGGGCGACCCATTCCGGCATCGGCCACAACCCGCTCTGCGGCGACCAGCTGACGCTCTACGTGAGGGTGGAGGACGGGACGATCCGCGAGATCGGCTTCCAGGGAAAGGGATGCGCGATCTCGAAGGCCTCGGCCTCGCTGATGACCGAGGCCGTCCAGGGGAAGACGCTGGCGGAAGCCGAGGAGCTCTTCGGCCGCTTCCACGAACTCCTCACGGGCCCCTCCGACGTCCCGGCCGAAGCGAAGAGCTTCGGGAAGCTGGCCGTCTTCTCGGGCGTCCGCGAGTTCCCCGTCCGCGTCAAGTGCGCGACGCTCGCCTGGCACACCCTCCACTCGGCCCTCGCCGGCGGCTCGTCCGCCTCCACGGAGTGACGCGATGTCCGCCGTGACGCCCGACCCGATCCCCGCCGCCCAGCCCCCCGACCTCGAGCAGAGCGTCATCGGCGCGCTGAAGAAGGTCTACGACCCCGAGATCCCGGTCAACATCTACGACCTCGGCCTCGTCTACTCCGTCGTCGTCGGCGACGGCGGCGCCGTGAACGTCACGATGACGCTCACCGCGCCCGCCTGCCCGGTGGCGGGAACGCTCCCCGGCGAGGTGGAGCGGGTCGTCCGCTCCGTCGACGGCGTCTCCGAGGCGAAGGTCGACCTCGTCTGGGACCCGCCCTGGAACCCCGGGATGATGTCGAAGATGGCCCGGGTGATGCTGGGGATGTGACCGCGGCCCTGGCTGCCCGATCGCGCTAGCCCACGCGCGCGAGGCGGCGGATGGCGAGGCCGCCGCAGAGCACCGTAACGCCCGTGAGGACGGCCGCGGCCAGCGCGGGCGGGATGAAGGTGAACTGCTCGACGCCGGCGAGGCCGAGCGCGAGCTGGTCGAGGTGGAACGTCGGCCAGACGATCACCCACCGCTTCAGCGAATCGGGCAGCGGGATGAAGAGGCCCGAGAGCCACATCATCGGCAGGAAGACGAGGTTCCCCCACGCCGGGGCCGCCGAGGCCGATCCGAACGTCCCCAGCAGGAGCCCCATGGCGCAGAACGGGATCGTGCCGGCGAGGAGCACGGCCCAGACGGTCAGGAGCTGCGCGGGCGAGAGCGTGACCTTCGCGGCGAGCAGGCCGGCGACGACGACCAGGGTCACGGCGATGCCGGCGACGCCCATCGCCATGGCGACCTTCGCGACGATCGTCGCACCCGGCGGCAACGGCAGGGCCCGCTTGAGCTTCAGCAGGTTCCCCTCGCGCTCGGTCGCCACCGTCACGCCGGTGAAGATCCCCGGCATCGCCGCCGCGAGGACCGCGAAGCCCACGAAGAGGTAGTCGTGGATCCCCTTGCCGAGCTCCCCGCTGCCCGCGTTGCCGGAGATCACGACGCCGAAGAGCAGGTAGATCGCCACCGGGATCGCGAGGAACGGCAGCGCGACCCCCGGCGTGCGCAGCGCGGCGAGGACCTCGAACCTCGCCTCCTGGAGGTAGGCCCGGAAGACCCGGGCGAGCGGAAGAGGCTCGCGGGCCGCGGCGAGAGTCGCGCGGCTCACGCGGCCTCCCGGGTGATCGCGGCGAACGCCTCGGCGAGGCTGGCCTGCTGGACCTCGAGCCGGCGCAGGCCGGGGTCCTCCGCGAGCAGCCGACGCACGACCGTCTCGGCGTCGGACGCCGTGACGTGGACGAGGTCGGCGTCGCGGGTCGCCTCGACGACCCCCGGCCAGCTCCTCACCTCGCCGACGTCGACGCTCGAGGCGCAGCGGATCCGCTTGCGCGTCACCAGCGCGCGCACCTCGGCGACGCTCCCCTCGGCGACGAGCCGGCCGCGGGCCACCACGACGACGCGGTCCGCGAGCGCCTCGGCCTCCTCGAGGTAGTGGGTCGTCAGCACGACCGCGCAGCCGCCGTCGCGCAGCCTCGAGATCACCTTCCACATCGCTTCGCGCGCCGGGACGTCGAGCCCGACCGTCGGCTCGTCGAGGAACAGGAGCCGCGGCCGGCCGCAGACCGCGGTCGCGAACTGGACCTGCCGCTTCTGGCCCGCCGACAGCCGGCCGTAGCGCCGATCCGCGAGCTCCCTCGTGCCCGTGAGACCCAGCGTCTCCGCTACGGAGAGGGGATCCCGGTAGCAGCTCGCCGTGAGGGCGACGTGCTCGCTCGCGGTGAGCGCCGGAGCGAGCGCCACCTCCTGCATCATCACGCCGACGCCGAGGCGGCTCGCGGGCTCGAGCGGCGGGCCGCCCATCACGAGCGCCGTCCCCTCGTCCGGCTGCAGCGTGCCGAGCCAGAGGCCGATCGCCGTCGACTTGCCGGCGCCGTTCGGTCCGAGGACCGCAAGGAGCTCGCCGGGGCGTACCGCAAGGCTCAGGCCGTCGAGCGCCACCGTCGGGCCGTACTTCTTCGTCACGTTCACGAGCTCGGCGACCGTCTCCGGATCGGACGCTTCGTCGACGGGGCCGCCCGCCGCGCCCGCGAGAGCCCGAATGCGACGGGGGACGGCGTCGCGCCCGGCGTCCTGCGACGGTCGGCGCGGGTAGCGCCGGCCGTTCAGGAGCTCGCCGAGAGCGGTCGGCCGCACGAGGTAGTGGTAGCTCGAAAGGAGCAGCGCCATCGTCGCGGCCAGGATCGCCGGGAACTTGACCGACCAGTGGAGCGGCACCTCCATCAGCGCCACCTGCAGGCCGAAGACGATCGGCGGGTGCACGAGGTAGAGCCAGTACGACGCGTCGGAAAGGTAGCGCCGCACCGCGTTCTCCCCGGAGAGGAAACGCACCGCCGCTCCCAGGAGCCCGAAGGTCCAGGTCCAGACCGAGAGCGCGTACGCGGCCGCATAGGTCCACCGCATCGGCGCCCCGCCCTCGATCCCTCCGTTCGTCGCGATCGCGGAGAGGTCCGGCCGGAGCCCCGCGAGCGCGAGACAGACCGAGCTGAGGGCCGCCGCCAGGCCGAGGTTCACCGGCCACTGCCGCGCGAGCGTCTCGAGCCGGTCGACGCGCCGGTGCAGCAGCCAGCCGAGCCCGAACGCCGTGCCGTAGGCGACCATCGCCGGGAGCTGCGGCGCGAGGCCGGTGTCGGGCGTCGGGATCCCGAACCAGGCCGCCCAGTCCGCCTTCTGGTAGAGGACCACCACGGTCGGCGCCGCGAGGACCATCGGCGCGAGCCGGCTCGCGAGCCCGCGGTCGAGCCACCGATCCACCCCGGCCCCGACCCTCCCGCCTCGGTCCAGTCGCGCCGTGCCCGCGCGCAGCGCGAGCGCCAGGGCATAGAAGATCGCGAGGTCGTAGAGGAACCAGAGGTGAACGAGCGGGACGCCCCGGGGCGCGGCGGCTCCGCCCGGGTCGCCGCCGGGAAACGTCCGCGTCAGCCCCCAGGCCACCGCCGCGATCGTCAGCGGCGCGAGGATCACCCAGCCGGCGGTGAGCGGAACCAGGACCCGCCGGGCGCGGTCCTTGACGAAGGCGCGGACGCCGCGGCGCTGGAGGAGCAGGCGGCCGAAGAAGCCGGCGATGACGAAGAAGAGCGTCATCCGGAAGGTGTGGATGACGAAGAACGTCACCGCGAGAGTCGTGCTCTGCGAGACGTCCCGGGCCGGGACGACGAAGAAGAACGACATCGTGGCGTGGAGCACGATGCCGAGGAGGAGCGCGCCGGCGCGCACGGCGTCCAATGCGTGCAGGCGATCGGGAGTCGTCGGGCGATTCATGGCCGGCTCCTCAGACGGCGTCCCTTCGACGCGACGGGACGTAGAAGGCGAGGGCCAGCGACAGGAGGATCAGGGCGACCTCGACCGCCAGCACGGCGAGGACCTCGGGGCTCCAGGTCGCGACGGCGTCGTTCGAGCGCCCGGCGACGCCGGGAAGCCTGCCGAGCCGGGACATGAAGATCGTCACCGAGAAGTTCGTGACGAGGATGCCGGCGATCGCCGCCGGCTCCGACCGGATGATGACGGTCAGGGCCATGAGCAGGCAGAAGTTGCAGAGCAGGAACGTCATCGTCGCGACGAAGAACGGGAGCGAGCCGTCCGGAGCCGGGGAGAGCGCGGTCAGGAGGACGGCGCCGCCGGTGAGCGCCGCCCACGGCAGGAGGAAGGCGACGAGGGCGGACGCGACCTTCGCGAACGCGTACTGCGCCGCCGACACCGGCAGGCTGAGGACGAAGAGGTCCGACCTCGTCTCGTGCTCCTTGAGGACGAGCATCGGCAGGGCGACGCCGAGGACGATGACCGTGGTGAGGAGCAGCAGGAAGCCGACGTCGGGCCCGGTCGAGATGCCGTCGCCGTCGTCGAAACGCGCCAGGACGAGCGACGCGGCGCCGGCGATCAGGGTCCCGAGGATCAGCCAGCGGTAGTGCCAGAGGTCCCTGGCGATCAGCCGGCCGGTGAGCGATCGTCGCGAGCCGGTCATTCGCCGCGCTCCTTTCGCCTGTGCATGACGGTGGCCACGAAGATCTCCTCGAGCGTCATCCGATGGACGTCCCGCACCACCGCGCCGGCCTGCTGGTACGCCGCCGGCAGGGCCTCGTCGAAGCCGTTGACCGTGACGACCGCGGTGCGCGGGCTCCGCGCGACGTCGACGGCTCCCGGCACCTCGGGGAGCGCGATCGTCTCCGGCAGCTCGAGGCTCAGGCGCCTCCAACGCTCGAGGAACGCCTCCTTGTCGCCCGAGTCGACGATCCGTCCACGGTCGATGAAGGCGATCTGGTCGCAGATCTGCTCGACGTCGAGGGTGTTGTGCGACGAGAAGAGGATCGAGCGTTCCTCGTCCCGGACGACCTCCATGAGCTCGCCGATGACTTCCTGGCGGGCGACGGGGTCGAGGCCGACGGTCGGTTCGTCGAGCACGAGAAGGCGCGGCCTGCGCGCCAGGGCGAGGAGCAGGGCCGCCTTGACCTGCTCGCCGTGCGACAGCCCCTTCACCCGCTGCTCGGGGTGGAGGTGGAACCGCTGGAGGAGGCGGGCGGCATAGCGGTCGTCCCAGGCGCCGGGGAAGAGGGAGCGCACGAAGCCGACGTGCCAGCCGATCGTCGCCCCCGGGAACAGCCGCATCTCCTCGGAGACGAAGCCGACGTCCCACTTCGCGCGCACCTGCTCGCCGGGCATGCGGCAGCCGAGGACCTCGACGTCTCCGGCATCCGGGCGGACGAGGGCCATGAGGATCCGGATCGTCGTACTCTTGCCGGCGCCGTTCGGGCCGACGAAGCCCAGGATCTGCCCGGGCTCGAGGCGAAGGGAGACGTCGTCGAGCGCGAAGAAGCGATAGCGCTTCGAGACGCCGCGGAGGGCGATCGCCGGGGTCGCGGTCGTTGTCATCGGTTCTCATCCCTGTCGCGGACGATCCTGCGGAGGCGCTGCTCGAGCTCCCTGATCCCGAGGCCGAGCTCGCGTCCGACCTCGGCGGCCCGCGCAAGATGGCCGTCGAGCTCCTGTTCCCGGAGGTCCTGCTGGAGCTGGACGTTCTCGGAGACGAAGGTTCCCCGGCCCTGGCGGGTCGTGAGGACCCCTGCGTGCTCGAGCTCGAGGTAGGCGCGCTTGACGGTGATCACGCTGACCCGCGTGGACGCGGCGAGCGCACGGATCGACGGGATCTCCTGCCCCGGCCCCCAGTCGCCGACCGCGACGAGCCGGCAGATCTGCTCGACGATCTGCTGGTACATCGGCCTCGGATCGGCGTGGGAGATGGCGAGGGCGGTGTGCATATCAATATACACACTATACACTGACGTTGCCGAGACGCAAGCGACCCGCGAGTCTCCCGTTCCGGGGAGCGCTTTGGGGGGCTGTCGACGTGCGGACTCGCAGGCTCGAACCGATAATCGGCCTCTTCCTTCGAATGCGACGGGAGGCCCGACCGTGAACCTGATCCTCCTCCTTCCCGCAGAGCTCGGAGCGGACGGGACCGCGCGGATCACGGGCCGCCGCGCCCGCCACGTCCACGAGGTCCACCGCGCGCGCGTGGACGACGAGCTCGTCGTCGGCCTGAGGAACGGCGGGACCGGGAAAGGGACCGTCCTCTCCGTCGGCCCCGACGAGGTGCGGCTGTCGGTCCGCCTCGACGGGAACCCGCCGCCCCCGACCGGCCTCGACCTCCTCCTCGCGATGCCGCGGCCCAAGGTGCTTCGCCGCGTCCTCCAGTCGGCCGCGTCGCTCGGCGCGAAGCGGATCGTCCTCGTGAACGCCGCGCGCGTCGAGAAGAGCTACTTCGACACCCCCTTCCTCGCGCCGGAGGAGATCGATCGGAACCTCGTCCTCGGCCTCGAGCAGGCGCGCGACACCGTGCTCCCGGAGGTCCTCGTCCGGCCGCGCTTCCGGCCGTTCGTGGAAGACGAGCTCGACGCGCTCTGGCCCGGCGAGCGGTTCGGCCGGCTCCTCGCGCACCCCGCGGGCGCCCCGGCGCCCGGCGCGCCGGACGCACCCTCCGTCGGCCCGCGCTCCGTCGTCGCGATCGGCCCGGAGGGCGGCTGGGTCCCGTTCGAGACCGACCTCCTCGAGGAGCACGGCTTCGCGCGGTTCGCGCTCGGACCGCGCGTCCTCCGCGTCGAGACGGCGGTCGCGTTCGC